>QILJ01000494.1 GCA_003233295.1 Ignavibacteria bacterium
TTGTAGTTTTTAAAAGTAAAATTAGTTGGCAAATTTTTTAATGTAAATAAATTTTTAGCGGTTGCTTTACTCAATGGTTTGTACTGCGGACGGGTAAGTGGCACGCCGTTATGTAGCCGAGGATAAAAATGGGATATCCAATTAACACAAGTCAAGATAATTGGTTGAGTAAGGTCATTGGACTTTATTATTTAAATATGTAAAACAATTTGGGATATCGTGAGTTTATGAAACAAACTAAAATCTTTTTTCTTCTTGTCAATTTATTATTCTTTAGTCTATTGTCTAACAGTTCTGCACAAGTTATATCCGGTGATGTTAATCTGAATTCGCAAGCAGAAGTAAATTCATTTACCGGAACCTCTATCACAGGTTCACTTTATATTACTGGTTCAGATATAACCGATTTATCATCACTCATAACTCTTACTTCTGTTGGCGATGATTTAAGAATAGAGGGCAATCCCTCCCTCACGAATCTCAATGGATTGGATAGTATTACTTTTATTGGGGGTGATTTGAGAATAATCAATAATTCTACCCTTGCGAATCTTGATGGATTAAGTAGTATCATTTCTGTTATGGGAGATTTGATAGTGGGTAACAATTCTACCCTCACGAATTTTGATGGATTGAGCAGTCTCAATTCTGTTGGATATTCTATGAGTATATATTTTAATCATGCCCTCACAAATCTTAATGGATTGTCTAGTATAACTTCTGTTGGTATTAATTTGAGTTTAGTAGGAAATGATGTCCTCACAAATGTTGATGGGTTTAGTAGTATTGATTCTGTTGGAAATGAATTAAGTATAATGGAGAATCCTACTCTAGCAAATCTTGATGGCTTGAGCAGTTTGACTTCTGTTGGACTCAATTTGAGTATAAGTCATAATCCTCTTCTTTCAAATCTCGATGGATTAAATAGTTTAACCTCTGTTGGAACTCAGCTACATATATACGATAATTCTTCTCTAGCAAATCTTGATGGCTTGAGTAATGTTACTTCAGTTGGAAATAGTTTAATTATAGACCATAATCCAGTTCTTATGAATGTTGATGGTTTGAGCAGTATCACTTCTGCTGGGGAATTGTTTATACAAAAAAATTCTTCGCTCACTAATCTCGATGGATTGAGCAGTATGATTTCTGTTGGAAATGATTTGAACATAATCAACAATACTTCCCTCGTGAATCTCAATGGGTTAAGCAGTATCATCTTTGTTGGGAGGGATTTGAATATAAACGATAATTCTTCTTTAACGAATCTTGATGGATTGAGCGGTATCACTTCTGTTGGAAGAAATTTGAGTATAAATGATAATTCTACTCTTACGAATCTTGATGGAATGAGCAGTATCACTTTTGTTGGGAATAATTTGAATATAAATGACAATTCTAGCCTTGAAAATCTTGATGGATTAAACAGTATTGCTTCTGTTTTGAAAGATTTGAATATAGAGAACAATACTTCACTCATGAATCTCGATGGATTGAGTAGTGTAACCACTGTAAGAAATAATTTAGTAATAGGTCATAATGATTCTCTTTCGAATTTAAATGGATTAAGAAATATCACCACTGTTGGAGTTGATTTAAATATAATAGACAATGATGTTCTAACAAACCTCGATGGACTAAGTGGCATCATTTCTGTTGGGAGGGATTTGAAGATAATCGAGAATGACATCCTCACTAATCTTGATGGATTGAGTAGTATCGATTCTGTTGCACTTAATTTGAATATAAGTCATAATTCTCTTCTTGCGAATCTCGATGGATTAAGCAATATCACCTTTGTTGGAAATGATTTAATTATACAAAACAATTCTGCCCTCACGAATCTCGATGGATTGAGTAGTATAACTTCTGTTATGTCTGGTTTGAGGATATACAATAATTCTGCTCTTACGAATCTTGATGGATTAAGCAGTATCACTTTTGTTGGAAATTATTTGAGTGTACTCACTAATGATGCCCTCACGAATCTTGATGGATTAAGCAGTATCAATTCTGTTGGATCGAATCTTAGAGTGGATAACAATATTTCTCTTGCAAGATTTTGCGGACTTAATCCTCTACTAAGTTCAGGTGGTCTAGGTGGTGCATATTATGTTTCTGGCAATCTGTTTAATCCAACTCTTCAGGAAATAATAGATGATGGACCATGCACTCCGTCAGATATTGAAGAGACTAATACAGAGACACCTATAATTTATGAGTTGCTACAGAACTTTCCAAATCCATTTAATCCAAGTACAGTAATTAGTTACTCAATTCCTCAAAGTGGATTTGTTCAATTAAAAGTTTATGATTTGTTAGGTCGTGAAGTCGTCAGTTTAGTTAATGAAGAACAAGCCATGGGTAATTATGAAGTTGAGTTTAATGCTTCAGGCCTTACAAGTGGAATTTACTTTTATAAATTAGAATGTAACGGTTTTTCAAAAACTAAAAAGCTAATTCTAATGAAATAATATAGTGCTACATAACCAACAACTCAAATCTGACTGCCTACATGCTCTCTTTTTTGAATTTTTTAGTCTTGTAAAAGTGTAAGTTTAAGAAATTTAGATTATAGAATTACGGCAGCAGTTTAGTTGTATTGCTGTTATGCAATAAGAAGGAGTGTTAAAGGTGAGAAAAATACTATTAGCTATTTTTATTACATTTTTTATTGTGTCGTGTTCTAATTCAACAAATCCAGTAAACTCAAATATTGATAATGGGGAAATTATTCCATTCCTACCTGTTCCTGGACAAGTTGCTGCTGGCTTTGCAGATACTTCAAATTACTCATCTATTGAATTCTTCTTACAACAATTAAAATTAACAGTAGTTAGTATTGACGCAGACAGCTCATTTACTTTTTGGGTTCAAGTTTATTCTGGGGAAATTGATAAACATTTAGAATGGTTATCACAAAATAGGGAAATCGCTTGGGCACAACAAAGTGGTTATTCTAAAGACCCACAAAAAGAATATATTATTTTACATTTTATGGCTGGTACTTCAGTTGAGTTTGCTAAAAATTTAATTAATTCAAAGAAAGGTCTCAAAGTTAAAGATACAATTTGTAGTCCTAGAAGCGGAGTTGTAGAGGTAAAGATTGGTACTGAACAACAATGGATAGATTCATTAAAAACATTTTCATTTGTAAAGTGGGCAGAACAAAATTATGTTACTCATATTTCAGGTAACTAATAAAATTGCCTAACGTTATAAAGGGCTGATACTGCCGCCCAGCAAAGATTCTCGAAAGACGGGTAAACATAATCCGGTGTCCGAAGATTTCTTTGGATGACCACTTTGTAGGAATAAATTTATGGATGAATTAAATAAACATATAGAGTCTATTACCGGCGTACCGTTATTTTCTGAGAGGGTGAGGCTGTGTCAAAACACCCCTTGTTCGTCTTTGCAAGGAATTTATGACGAAGCAATCTTTTGATTTTACATGAAGAACAAGATCACTTCGCCCGTCATCCGTCAATTGACGGAGACAGACTCGTGATGACAAATTTACTATTCTTCCTGCTGCCACCGACCACTCGGTGGCATGATATCTACATGCAAAGATTTTTTATTCATAGTAAAGCTATTTAATTAAATATTATTATAAATTCAAAACCGTCCGCCTTTTGCACTGTGGCGCTTTTGTTTTCCCGATAAAGACCACCGGAACAAGTTGTGGGGAAAAGTGCGAAGCAGTTGCAGCCATTGACGGTGAACGATGTGCCGATGCAGCGTTGAAATATATAATCTAAAGAAACTTCTGAAAAATTAAGAAACAACCCTGCTGTCAACCTCCATAAATTGACAGTATAACTATTTCATACCATAGATGTTTCCATGACCCCAAATAGTTAATTGAAAATAAATTATATTGTTTTTTAGTCGCATTTATCCTATCTTAACTGTGATTAATTGAAGGGTAGCAATATGACTCTCATTATTTGAGGCGAAGAAAGAACATGACTCACTTAAAACCAGCTAACTAAAGTATTATTATATTAGGAGCATCTATTAAGCCATTGAATCGGCAAATTTTGCATAATTAAATGTTTTAGGGAATGTTCCCCGTAACAAATTATATTATAGTGGGTTATTTGAAGTTTGCTCTAAAGTTAAAAGTATTTGGTTTTCGTTATTTCCAATATCACAACCATAAAGAGAACACTTATTGAGGATCTAATTAAACATAATTCAATTAACCAAAGAGATAAAAGTAATGAATAAGAAAATAAGCTTGGGTGATTTACGAGTCGACAAGTTTAATGAAGAAGGACTCTATCTTATATTTCCCAACGATGATTGTATTTGCGTTACACAAAATTATATTAATAATTATTTTAAAAAAATATGGCAGGATAGTTCTGTTTTTCCCTCTCATATCAAAAAAGCTACTGATTTACAATTGTGCGAACATTGTCCGGGAAAAAAATCAGAGGTAGAATTTTGTGTCGCATTAAGACCTATCTTACCCTTTTTAGAAAAAGTAGACAAATATGTGTCTTATGATGATGTTACAGCAGTGTTAAAGACTAATAATCCCTCAGTTATAACTGTTAGACATACTGATTTACAAAATGCATTAAGATATGTCTCTTTATTAAGTCTTATTAAATATTGTGAAACAAATCGAAGATACTGGTCTTACTATTTTGGGGTTAGCCCTTTAGCTGATGTTCAACAAGCTTTAGCTCAAATATATTTAAATATATTTTGGTTAAATAAGGGAGATAAAAAGAAAACTCATAATGCAATTAATATATTTACAAAGGAAATGAGGATATCAAATGAATGTCTTTTGAGAAGACTTAAATTAATCTGCAAAAACGATGCATTTATAAATGCTTATGCGAATACACAAATGTCCTCTGAATTTTTATCTATGAATGGAGATGATATTTTGGATAGCGCCTTTGAAACACATATTAATCAATTAACAAAACTCAAAGATCAATAGGGTGCCAATTATTTGTAGTGCAGATACATTAACTTTTTCACGTTATTAATGTACCTACAAATCAGATCGAATAAATATCTTATACAAATGGTTTTAGCACACGCGGAATTGCCCCATGCATAAAGGAAATTATCAATCCATAATTTACAATTGGAATTCCATTCAATTCTGCTTGCTTAATTCTGCTTAGCATCTCCGTACGTGTAATCATACATGCACCGCAATGGATAACCAAATTGTACTTTGATAAATCTTCCGGATAATCCCTTCCAGCGACAATATCAATTTCAATATTTTTTTTGCTAAAACTTTTTAACCAACGTGGAATTTTTACTCTTCCAATATCATCTTTCTGTGCGTGATGCGTACATGCTTCCGATATCAAAACTCTATCACCATCATTCAATTTATCAATTTCATTTATTCCATTCATCAGCTTACTTAATTCGCCTTTGCTGCGTGCCATTAGAATTGAAAATGTTGTAAGTGGAATCTCTTCAGGAACATCTTCCGAAACTTTTGCTATTGCTTGGCTATCTGTTACAACAAGTTTTGGAGGTTCTTTTAATTTTCCTAATGCCTCCTTTATTTCGTCAGTTTGCACAACAATTGTTATTGCATTTCCATCCAAAGCTTCTCGCAATGCCTGAACTTGTGGTTTAATGATTCTCCCTTTCGGTGCACCAGGATCAATTGGAACAACAAGCATAATAATATCACCCTTTTCAAGAAAATCACTAACAAGCGGAATATCAACTTCATCGGGAATTAGTTTACTTACTCTCTCCTTAAGTTGATGAATTCCCTCACTATTTATGGCTGATGTTTCAAGTACAGGAACTTTAAATGAATTCAGTTCAGCAATAAGATTTTTATTAATCCCCAAATCAATTTTTGAAAGCACAAATGCAAAAGCTATTTTATTATTGATGAGATTTGAAATATATTTCTTCTCAATTTCATCCAAGCATTCGGTCGCATCAATTACAAAAAGGACAAAATCGGCTGATGAAATAGCCTTCATTGTTTTGCTGACCCTTTTTTCGCCCAACTCCCCTATATCATCTATTCCGGCTGTATCAACTAAAACAACAGGCCCAAATGGAAGAAGTTCCATCGCCTTCCGTACAGGGTCGGTTGTCGTTCCGGCAGTGTTGCTTACAATGCTCATCTCCTGACCGACAAATGCATTTATAAGAGATGATTTGCCTACATTTCTCTTCCCGATAAAAACGATATGTTTACGTTCTGCGTTGCTAACTTTATTCAAAACAATCTCCCTTTTTTACAATAGAATCAATATCTGTACCAAAATATTGTTTAATTTTAGTCAATATAAAAAGTCAAATTACTTTCCAATTGTAAAATTCTTAATATGAATAGTTTTTTTCTTAAATTAAAGAAATATCGATTCCTAAATTAAATTAGTCCCAAAAAACAGACTTAAACTCAACTAAAGACTTTGGAATACTTTTTGGATAGAATAAGTAAACTATAAATGGTGAAACTTATGGAATTTATTGACGAAAAATATATCAACTCTTTAATTGCAGATAAATCTTTAAAAGATAGAAATTTGCAATTATCTATTATCGAAAAAGCCCTTGAAAGGAAAGGAATTTCCCTTAACGAAAGTGCGGCTCTGTTAAATATTACAGATAAGGATATTTTGGTAAAACTCTTTGAAGCAGCAAAACAAATTAAAGAATCAATTTATGGAAATAGATTGGTAATGTTTGCTCCTCTATATTTAACAAACGCTTGTGTAAACAATTGCCTTTATTGTTCATTCAGAAAAGACAACAAAGAACTTGTAAGACGAACGCTAACAGTTGATGAAATAGAGAATGAAGCACGTCAATTAATTATAGATGGACATAAACGCCTTCTCCTAGTTTGTGGTGAGCATCCAAAAGAATCAAATCTTGATTATGTTGGTAAAGCAATAGAACGTATTTACAGTATCGATTACAAAGGGAATAATATTCGTCGGGTTAATGTTAACATTGCTCCACTTACTACGGATGATTTCAAAATTTTGCACAGTTTTGAAATTGGGACTTATCAAATATTTCAGGAGACTTATCATTACGAAACATATTCAAAGATGCATCCATCCGGTCCAAAGAAAGATTATGTATTTCGCCTTCATGCACCGGAGCGAGCTTTTGAAGCTGGCATTGATGATCTTGGAATTGGAGCACTCTTCGGTTTAACTGATTATCGTTTTGAGTTACTTGCAATGTTGATGCACGCAGAATATCTGGATAAGACTCTAGGCGTTGGTCCACATACGATTTCAATTCCACGTCTTGAACCGGCTGTTAATGCTCCGGCAGCAGAATGTCCGCCACACGCAGTTGAGGATTTATCATTCAAAAAAATGATTGCGATTTTACGACTTGCCGTACCATACACAGGCATTATTTTATCAACAAGGGAGAAAGCCGAACTGCGAAGAGATTTATTTAATGTTGGTGTTTCACAAATTAGTGCGGGTAGTAAAACCACTCCAGGTGGTTATAAAAAGGAAATTAAAGATTCAACAAATGAGTTTGGTCAGTTCCAGCTTGGCGATCATCGCAGCTTAAATGAAGTTGTGCAAGATGTCTGTCAACTTGGATATATTCCTAGTTTTTGTACAGCATGTTATCGATCCGGAAGAACTGGCGATAGATTTATGGAACTTGCAAAATCCGGAAAAATCGGAAAGATATGTACTCCAAACGCTTTAGCTACTTTCAAAGAATATCTTTTGGATTTTTCAACAAACGGTTCTACCGAAAAAAATGAAGCTGCATTAATGAAGCAAGTAGAAGAGCTACCTGAGAAGGAGAAAAAAGCGACACAAAAAATGATAGCGAAATTAGAAAATGGTGAAAGGGACGTTTATTTTTAATTAAAAATTAAAAATTCAAAATTAAAAATTGTAAATGAAAAATTTAGATAAAATATTAAATAAAGAAGAACTTCTCAAAGAGGATATTCTTTTTCTGCTTCAATTGAGAGAGGCTGATAAGATTGAAATGCTACAGAAAAAAGCGGAAGAAGTTCGTCAAATTTATTTTAATGATGAAATTCATCTACGCGGCATTATTGAGTTTTCAAACTTCTGCATACGAGATTGCTTCTACTGTGGATTAAGAAGATCGAATAAAAAAGTTGAACGATTCAGAATGAGTAAAGAAGAGATAATGGTTACTGCGAAGCTAATTTACGATTCTGATATTAAAACAATTGTACTTCAATCCGGTGAAGACCTATTTTATACAAAAGAAGATATTGCTGAAATTATTACGGAAATAAAATCCCAATATGATGTTGCTATTACTTTAAGCTTAGGGGAAAGAGCTTTTGACGAATACGATTTATGGCGTGAATGCGGGGCAGATAGATATTTACTAAAGCATGAAACAGCTAATAGAAATTTGTACCACCAAATTCATCCATATCAAGATTTTACAAATAGAATAGCTCATTTGAAATATTTAAAGAACATCGGCTTTCAAATTGGAAGCGGAAATATAATCGGATTACCAAATCAAACTTTAGAAGATATTGCTGATGACATTCTGCTCTGTAATAAACTCAATGTTGATATGGCATCCTTTTCCCCCTTTATTCATGCAGATAATACTCCATTTGCAAATGTTGAAAACTGCGATATGCAGCTACTCCTTAATACAATGGCAGTTGCAAGATTGGTATTAAAAAACGCCCATATTCCGGCAACTACTGCATTAGCCACTTTGGATGAAGAGGGGCGTGAAAAGGGAATTCTTGCTGGTGCAAACGTAGTAATGCCATCATTTACCCCAACACCTTACCGTGGAAACTACTTAATTTATAAAGATAAAAGGTGCATCTCTGAAAATCCCAAACAATGTATGCCTTGTTTAGATTTAAGATTAATGAGCATTGGTGTAAAAGTATCTCATTCCCATGGTCATTCTCTCAAAACATAATTCGGTTTTATATTCGGAATTATTATGTTATTTGCAAATGGATTTCTAAGCCTGGTTATAGTAGTTCTGACAATA
>QILJ01000085.1 GCA_003233295.1 Ignavibacteria bacterium
AAAGCCAAAGCAAATGGCGAAGAAGGGTTTATGTATATAGACCCAATTTACGGAAGCTTTGATAATATTATTGAGGGAATGAAAATTCCCGATGGAGTTATAGTTGAACTTTTTTGTCCGGAGTGTGATGAAAGTTTAACTATATCTGGTGAAAATTGTAAAATTTGTTCAGCCCCTATGTTTGTCTTTCATCTGCCAAATAATAGTATAGTGGAAGGATGTCTAAGAAAAGGCTGTATGTTCCACGAACTGAAAATCGTTAATGCAGACCAGCAGCTTGCTCGTTTATTTGAGGAAAGAATGCTGCTGTAAGACATTATTTTATACGAATTTTCTTTATTATTGGTTTCTATTCAAATGTTTTTATTAAGTAAAAGTAGTAAATATATTCTTTGAAATTAGTAATAATTACTTCTCGATTTTTTCATTAGTAAGTAATACTTTTTCAGTTGGTAATAATTACGGTTCAAGAATTATTACAATTGAAAAATGGGCTATTTCCAGCATTTTTGTATATTAGGGTAGTTAAAAAATTTAACTGGCATAAAATATGTTGGTGTTAGTTGATAAATTAAATATTCTAATTATATTTGTATATAATATCTTTTATTTAATATATAAGAATTAAACAAGAGGAGGTAAAAATTGACGGCACGTAAAAGAGAGCCGCTTCACCAACCGAAAACCGTAGTTGGTAAATTCATGGCTAACAAATTTATACCGAAATATGCCAACAAAGTAATGGGGTTCGTTTATTTAGGCGCGGCTGTATTAATTATTATCGTAGGTCTTAGAGGTTTGGGATCACTTGCCGGAACAGTTGGTATAATTCCTTCTTTTCTAATTGGTCCGGATAACAAGATTGCTTGAATTCGGTATGCTGCTGATACTTGGAATAGTGACATTTTTCACACCATCTGAATACATTGATATCATTCATACAGATGAGGGAGGCTCCGATATCAGGGGGTCTGCAAAAGATCTAAAAAATGAAATAAGAGAATTGAAAGATTTTGCTGATGAAGAATTAAGAGTAGTAGAAGATTATGTTGAAAAATTTGATTCACTTTCTAAGAAAGTGAGAGCGATTCAGCTATCGAATATACAAGCAATTTCTAAAATGAAAGAAACAATCGATAACTGATGTAAGATCAAAATTAGGGGAAAATTACTGAATGCAAAAAAACATGATATATATTTTGTGATGTACTTAGTACTCATCGTTGAGTTACTTATTGTCATCACTGAGCGAGATGAATTAGATGAAAAAGAAAGTTTAATCCGCGATAAAATGTTGAACACTCTTGCTGAATCTTACAAGCAGCCATTGGTATTAACAATTCCACAGCGAACTTCTGATTACAATTTAGAATCGAAAGAACCATTAAAAGTAGTTCTAACTCCTGTTGGTGTAGTGTCCACAAGTGAAAAGAAGAATTTAGAATTTTTTATAAATATCGATAAGAAATCTAAATACAAACCAACCGGTTGGCCAAAAGGCGGGCTTACCTTAAATAATTCAACAAAGAATTTCAAACTTATAAGAGAAAATGGAAATGCAGTTTTCGTAGCAAATTTTAAGAAAGAAGGTAGATATAAATTTACTGCATATTGCAAGCTTGAGCATGAGTTCCCTGATTATTTGCCTTCATATTTGTTGGATTCACTTAAAGCAAGAGTGGGTGAGTTTAAAGTTGCAAAAAGTAACACAGAAAAATTTTCAGTAAAAGCATCTACTCTTGGCGGAGTTAAGAAGAAAAGAGCAGAAATTTCATTTTAGTCACAAATTCAATAACAACTAGAAAAAAGTATGAAATATTTTTTATTAGCTTTATTTATATCAGTTAACATTTTCGCACAGAAAAACGTTACGATCAGTGATACCTTAAATGTTGTTACCTTACAAAAGTTTAACGTTCCTGCAGATAGATACATCGTATTAACAAACATCAAACGCATTTCTATTCAAGCAGAATTGTTGGATTCAGAATTTAATAAAATTAGAGACGTAGAAGAAATAGCTCAAACTTTGTCCTCTAAAGAAGTAATATCAAAAGCAAAAGGTGGGCGTGGCGTAATGGTTCAATTTGTTGCTAAGGAAGCAATAGAGGAACCTGGTGTTTATTATATTCGAATTGACATTAACTATATTGACGAGCAGGGAAAAGGTACAGCATCAGCTTATTACTTGATCAATGTTTCTTATCCAATAGTTACATCTAAAATTAATTTAAGAGAAAATTATTTCTATTCAGAAAAAGAGACAATGAGTTTTGCCACTGCTGAATTCAGTGATCCTAACGGTTATTCATATGAAATAATTGATGCCGCAGGTAATGTGCTTGCGATTGGGACTGGTTCTATTATCAGTTTTAATAAGGTATTTAGTAATATTAAAAATGTTGGGAAAGAAATAACCGTTAAAGGTTATTATAAAGAAAAACAGTTTTTTTACAAATATAATGGTGATGATGTTCATAAATCTGAATGGACATTTAGAATGAATAAACCAAATCTTGAAGAATTTAATGATTGGAAGAAAGCAAATCCGGATGACAGAATTGCGATCAGTGCATGGAATAAAAATGCAATGCGTCTCCTTTATACATACACTGGTAATACACCAAACGGGTTCGTAGTAGTTTATCCCGATATAAAGAATTTTCAATTCAAGGGTGAACCGAAAGAGTTGTTCGAGAATCCTCATTATTCGCGTGCAGGAAACTTCCTTTATGTTTCATTCGGTTTAAATAAAGAGTTTTTAGCTCAGATGGAAGATTGTGCAGAGCAGCCGGTAAAGTTATCACTTAAATTTACAACTCAGTTTGGTGAAAAAGTTGAAAAGGTTTACGAAGGAATAATTTTAAAATAATAATTTCAGGTAAGTTCTCTATTTATGAATAAGCTAACAAAAATAATAATAATAACTTTGGCATTAATCATGGCTGGCGGTACGATCATCAGCGCACAGCAAATTGATGATGCAATAAGAAAGATTTCAATAAAATTGAAGAAAGACAATTCTTATCTCAATTTAAAATACATGAAATTTCAACCTGATACGATATTAGCATCTGAACTAAAGGATATTCCAAGAACAAATAACCGAGACCCTTATACTTTCAAATCTAATAGAAACACAGAATATCATATCGTTTTTCTTAATGGCGGTGTGGGTTTAGACTCGATCTATTTAATGTACGTTGATGAGATAACTCTTAATACTCTTGCAGGGGAAAGCTTTTTTGTTGATGAATCGATAAAAGATGATACAACGCAAGTGTTAAATTTTAAGGATCTTTACAGTCTTAGATTGAATAACTCTCCTTACTATAAAAAATTACTTGGTTTAATATATAATTTTGTTGAGGAGAACGAAGGTGAACCTTTACCGTCACTTTTAGGTATTAACCCTAACGATGAGGTAAATACAAGTATGGGGATGACATCTCGAGATAATACGGATTATTTTAATTTTGAAAAAATAAATTCACCACAATACTTCCCGTCTAATCAGAAAAAGATTGTAAGTGTTAGAAGATCAGAATCAAATGCGTCAAATTTGAGGCTTGATGTTTCATTTTCTAGAATTGGATTCTCAGTAAAAGCATTAGATTATGCTCTTGGAACGACAGGGTTTGAAGTAAGCACAATGGAGCCAATCCTTAATCTGCTTCCATACGAATCTTCTACAATTTCTGCGGGTGTTAGAACAATATTTAAATTGGATAGTGAGAAGGATGTTTTAAAGACCACATTCCTAGATGTAAAAATAATGGGAAGGATCAACTTAAAAAGTAAATCAATGTTTGAAAGTAATCCTTTTATTATGGGGGATAGTGCAAAGCTGAATTTATCAAATGCGTTAATGGGAGAATTTCACATTACTCGAGTTGTTGGGCTGCCTTACCTTAATTTAAAATTTGCATTGGGCAGCGCCGATTTTGATAACCCTATATTTTTTACAAATCAAACAGCTGCAGGTAAGGATGCATACTTCTCTGAAGTTCAATATGAGTTTACAATGTCGTTTTATTGGAATACTAGTGATAAAATGACAAGTCGATTTAAACTAGATATTGGTATCGGAGGATTTGATATACAACGAGCAAATTATGACAGCAGCGAAAATTTATTGGGCACTTCTTCGTCTAGCAGTATTTTAACACCAACAGTACAGCTTTATTATAATTTTGTTCCGGCTAATAGCCCGTTCCTTGGTGGAAGTTTGAAGCTTTTTCATTGGCGAATTACTGCTTTTGCATGGGTGAAATTATTTGAATTTGCACCGGATAACGTACTCAGATTTGAAACCACTGTTTTAACAGGCCCACTCTCCAGAGATCTCAATCCATGGGAAAATAATGGGGGTGTAATGTTCCAATTAAGATATAGATACGGATTATAGGTACATATGAAACTTTTAAAAACTATATTATTGACTTTAACAATCGCTACAAGCGTATATTCACAGAAGATTGATACTACAAAAGTATTCAACGAACTGAAAGGTATATATTCAAATCTAGAGTATAATACAAGTGCATTCAACAACATGAAAAAACGATGGATCATAAGTGATCCTGAGTTAATACGCAATATTTCAAATAGATTTATTGCTAATAATTATGTTAAGTTAAATGGTAAAAATGCGGATGCAGCATTTATTTCTTATCTTAATAACGAAATTTATGAAGGCAGAGTTGTTATAAGTGTTAGGAAAAGGTACTTTGACGATGAGATAGAATATTTTGCCTTTATAGAAGCAAATGGAAACGATTCGTTAAAGGGTGAGAAGCCTCTATTTGATCCGATTATTTCCGGATTTTATTTAAGAACAATAATTGGTGATGATCTATATAATAAAATACTTGACCAAACATACTTTTATACAGACACCTCGGTCAAAAAATATTATACTAGAGACGGTTACAACTTTGATCTCTATTTTAATTTACTTAATTCTCATATAATGTTTTGGTCAACAAGTTCAAGTTATCAGAATAAATATCTTTTATCTTTGTTTGAACAATGGGGGAGTGACGAGATCTATTTTCCCGGTTGGACATTCCAGCAGTATTTTGTCGGTGCACAGTTAACACATTATAAAAAACTTTCTTCAGATGAACGAAACTATACGTATTATATCGGACTGGGAACCGGTATAGAGAAAATAGGTGGAGTTCTTGACTATACACCTCCAAACCCATTGTTAAAATCCGGGGATAATATTTTTCTAAAATTATCCAGTTCTATATTTGAAAAGAATATGTTCTTGGACTTTGAGAGTATGGTAACCATGAATGATTTTAAAAAAGATCATTATGATTTTGATTCTGTTACTAATTTTTATTCTATAAGGAATTATTTTAGCTTAAAGTTTAGAGCCATTAAACTTTTTGATGTTGGGGACCTTGGACAATTTGAAGGCTCTATCGGATTTTCAACTTATGATATGAATTATTATCAATATGATCCAAATCGTAGTGAAACAATAGACCTTTACTATTATAAAGATTTCATTAAAAGATTTAATAATACAGCAAATCTTGAATTTGGGATTTCCAAAATTGGGGGATTGCTGCAACATCAAATACATTTGTTTGTCGGTATCAGTCCAGATAAATATGGATTTTACGGAGCAAAAATTAAATTCATGTTGAGTGATACATTTGGGATTGATGTGAGATTTGCTAAATCATTTGGTTTGGAAACAGCTAAATATAACCAACCGTGGCGTGATGACGCCTATATAGTATTTTCTCCGGTACTGCGTATAAATTATTAATCCAGAAAGGTGAAATAAACCCGGTGTTTTTCAAGACGATTGAAAAAATGGATACGCAGTTCCCTATTGATGTAAAAAACTCGGCTATAATTTTATTAGTTATGCTTTCTTCAGAAAATTATTATTATTTTAATTATTGAGATTTAATCAATCTTTGAGCATTTTTACTATTCTTCATTAAAATAGTTTGGAAGTTAGTTAATTACTAATGGATTACGATAAAAAAACAAAAAATGAGCTTGTTAAAGAAATTCAAAGGTTGAATAACGTAATCTCAAATTCTATTACAAGTGAAGATGCTGAGGTAAAGCAAAATGAAAATCCAAACAATTCTAAGAACGGAGCACTCTATAATCTAATATTTAATCAGCCGTTTCTTGGTATTGTCCATTTTGATGAAGACCGCACTATTATTGACTGCAATGATCAATTTGTAAAAATAATTGGCACTCTGCGTGAAGAAATTATTGGACACAACCTTCTCAATTTTTTTGATAACAAAGAAATTCTACTTGCAATAAAAGATGCTTTTGCTGATAAGGTTTCTGTATTCGAGGGAGGATATTTCAATCAATTTCGCAACGAAGAAATGTTTGTAAAAGTTTTCTTCAATAGTTCTCGCGATAATAGCAATGAAATAGTTTTAGGTACTGGTCTGTTTGAGGATATCACTGCGAAGAAGAAAGCAGAAAAAGAAGTTGAGCTCCTTGCGCACTCAATACAAAACATTAGCGAATGTGTAATCATTACTAACCCTCAGAATAAAATTCTCTATGTTAATAAAGCCTTCGAAAATATATTCGGGTATACTTCGGAAGAAATAATTGGTGAATCATTCGGTGTATTGAGGTCACTTAATAATCCCAAAAAGATCAACGATGAAATTTATAAGTCCACTTCTTCCAAAGTGTGGCAAGGAGAATTGCTTAATGTAAAAAAAGACGGTACGGAATTTCCAATATTTTTATCTACTACTTTGCTTAAGAATACAGAGGGTGAAACATATGCGCGTATTGGAGTTGTACGAGATACCACCCAAAGGAAAAAAGTTGAAAAAGAATTAATAGAAGCAAAACTAAAAGCCGAACAATCGGATAAACTTAAATCAGAATTTCTTGCACAAATGTCGCACGAAATAAGAACCCCGATCAATGTAATATTGAACATTGCAAACATGATTTTGGAAGATCATTACTTTGATGCTGATGAAGATACAAAAGCAACCTTTTCCATTCTTGATTCTGCCGGGAAGCGAATAACACGAACGATAGACCTTATACTTAACATGGCTGAGGTTCAAGTTGGCGCTTATGATTATACTCCGCGTCGCTTCGATCTCTTTTCTGATATGTACAACCTACTCTATCGTGAATTCGAAAAGATATCCGAGGAAAAAGGAATTGAATTTAAGTGGACTAAGAATACAGATAATGCTTTAATAACAGCCGATGTCTATTCCGTTTCACAAATTTTTTCCAATCTTCTATACAACGCTGTTAAGTTCACGAACATAGGCGAAGTTGATGTGATTTTCTCAAGAAATTCAAAAGAAAATTTGCTGGTGCAGTTTGTCGATACCGGTATTGGAATTGAGGAAGAATTTCTGCCGCACGTATTTGAAATTTTTTCGCAAGAAGACCGTGGACATACAAGACAGTTTGAAGGTAACGGACTTGGTCTGGCGTTGGTTAAAAGTTATTGTGAGTTGAATAAAATTAATATTAAGATAGAGAGTACAAAGGGAACTGGCACAACTGTTAGTTTGATCTTTCCTAAAACCAAACAAAAAGATTAATGTGTCATATATTTTTCTTCTTATCAAATAAGTGTGATCCAGATGAATGAAATTGAACTTAGCAGAAGTTTAAAAAAAGATTCGTTTTATTTGTTCATGGAAGGAATAAAATCTGTAAATCCGGATAAGTTAATTGAGGATCACTTTGTTGTTGAAAAAGATAAGTTAATTGTTTCAGATGTAAATGCTGCAACAAAGAATTTTCACTTGGATGAATTTGAAAGAATCTTTGTTATAGGCGCTGGAAAGGCAAGCTCAGCCATGGCAAGTGAAGTTGAAAAAATCTTAGGTGATAAGATTGACTCCGGACTTATTGTTACGAAATACAGCTTCGGTACAGAATTAAAAATTATAGAGCAGATCGAAGCTGGTCATCCATTACCTGATGATAGCGGAGTTGCTGCTGCTGATAAGATAAAAATGCTTTGTAATAATGCAGCAGAAAAAGATTTAGTAATTAATCTTCTTTCAGGCGGCGCATCATCGTTACTTCCCAGTCCTGCCGGGGATATTAGTCTAGAAGAGAAAATTCAAACAACAGAGCTTTTGCTTAATTCTGGCGCAGCAATAGATGAGATAAATACTATTCGCAAACATATTTCTACAATTAAAGGCGGACAGTTAATGCAATCTGCATTCCCGGCAACTGTAATATCGCTCATCATTTCTGATGTAATTGGGGATGACCCCGGTATTATCGGCTCGGGACCAACCGTACCTGATAACAGCACTTTTTCTGACTGCCTAAATATATTGACGAAGTATGATCTTATTAATTCTGTTCCATCTTCAGTTTTGCAGCATCTTACAGAGGGAGATAGTAACAGAAAGTTTGAAACTCCATCTGCAGAAGATCCGATATTTGCAAAGTCTAATAATTTTATTATCGGGAATAATTTAATTTGTTTAAATTATATTAAAGATACTGCGCAGGACCTTGATTATGATTCAAAGATACTTAATACACAACTTAGCGGTGAGGCAAAGCAAGTTGGAATTGATATAGCTTCCGATGCAATTGAGTTTCTCGAACATGGAGCTGAAGTTGGAAAAAAATATTGCTTAATCTATGGCGGTGAAACAACAGTTAATATAATTGGTGTGGGGAAAGGAGGACGGAATCAAGAAATGGTGCTTTCCGGTGCAATGAAACTTCCCGGTCATAAAGGAATTGCAATGTTAAGCTGCGGGAGTGACGGCAATGATGGTCCTACAGATGCGGCGGGTGCTTACTGCGATTGGACCACAATAGATAGAGGGGAGGCGTTAAACTTAAACGCACAAGAATATTTATCAAACAATGATTCGTATAATTATTTTAACCAGCTTAATGATCTAATTATAACCGGACCGACGAAAACAAATGTAATGGATATTCAAATTATTTTAATATCGAAAATTATTTAATAAATAAATGATAAATAACTATGAACTTTAATGAGAATAGATACAGTGAAATGATCTATAGGAGATGTGGTAGAAGCGGAATTGATTTACCTGCAATTTCTTTAGGACTGTGGCATAACTTTGGCGATGTAGATGACTTTGAAAATGCAAGGAACATGATCTTTAAATCCTTCGATTTGGGAATTACTCATTTTGATCTCGCAAATAATTATGGACCATCGCCGGGAAGTGCGGAAAGAAATTTCGGCAAGATATTGAAAGAAGACCTTTATAACCATAGAGATGAATTAATAATATCGACAAAAGCCGGTTATTTAATGTGGAATGGACCATATGGCGAGTGGGGATCAAGAAAACATATGATTGCAAGTTTAGATCAGAGTTTGAAACGACTTCGATTAGATTACGTTGACATTTTTTATCATCATCGACCTGATCCCGATACACCACTTGAAGAAACAATGATGACGCTCGATCATATTGTTAGACAAGGGAAAGCACTATATGTTGGTTTGTCCAACTATGATCATATTCAAACTGAGATAGCAGTAAAAATTTTGAATCAGCTAGGCACACCTATTCTAATTCATCAACCGAAGTATAATATGTTTACAAGATGGATTGAATCCGATTTGCTTACAGTGCTTGAAGATAAAGGGATCGGATGCATTTCGTTTTCACCGCTGGCACAAGGAATGCTGACAGATAAATATATTAACGGAATTCCGGCAGATTCTCGTGCTGCAAACGAACATGGATTCCTTCAGCCGGAAGCTATTACAAAAAGTGCAGTAGATAAAATAAAGAAGCTGAATAAGGTTGCTCATGAAAGAGGTCAAACACTTGCACAATTAGCTTTAGTGTGGAATCTTAGAAATAAAGGAATGACATCGGTGCTGATTGGAGCAAGAAGTGTTCAACAAATTGAAGAGAATGTAAGCAGTATTAATAATCTTGAAATTTCAGAAGAAGAATTAAAAACAATAAATGAAATTCTTTCCGAGTAATATTGAATTGAACATTAAATAGTGAGATAAATAATGAAAAAGAATTTAACAATCCTTGTAACCGGTGGTACCGGCTACATAGGCAGTCACACAGTTTTGCAGTTATTAGATGCCG
>QILJ01000135.1 GCA_003233295.1 Ignavibacteria bacterium
AAAAGAAAAAATTTCTAGATCGTTAGCCAAAGAAAAAAAGAACTCTTCCAACGTAAATGCTTCAAGTCAATCGGAAAAGCCAAGTATTCAAAAAAACAGCGTCGCTGCAAACACGAAAGCTAAACCGGTTTATCCGTTCGACAAAAGTAAATCAGTTGATCTTGATAAGTTACTTACTACTGAAGAAGCAGTAACAGCACCGAGTAATGGTCTTGCGCAACCTCATTTAGCTGGACAAGGTAATACTTTCGAATCTCCATTTAGCGGATTTTTTATCAGACAAAGAGAAGCCGAAGCGAGAAAAGAGAGTTTGAGAATTAGAGAAGATTCATTAAAACAATTAAAAGATTCAGAGACTAATAAATAAAAAATGTGAATTTTAGAAAAATTGATTTTTGAAATTCAGCTAATAATTTTCTATATTTATTGTTCTGAAAAAATATTTATTAGGTAAAGAAATGAAAAAAGGTATTCATCCAGAAAATTATAGACCTGTTGTTTTTAAAGACATGTCGATGGACTATGCTTTCATTATTAGATCGACAGCAGAGACAAGCGATACAATTGAATGGGAAGATGGAAATACTTATCCATTAGTTAAGTTAGAAATCTCAGATAAATCTCATCCGTTTTTTACTGGTAAGCAGATGATACTTGACTCTGCCGGTAGGGTTGAAAGATTTAATAGAAAGTATGGTAAAAAATAAAAACTATTACAAGTTTTGTGATTTATAAAGGCTGTTGATAATTTATCTTCAGCCTTTTTTTATTTATATTCCCCTTTATACACTAAAAAATGATTCCCTTTTTTTATATCTTTATAATTGTCTTTATTTAAACAGATTTCGTTACGAAAGGAACTCATGAACGTAGGAAATGGATATTTAAAACTGAACCTCTATCAAGGTGTTAGAGGAATTGCAGTAAAAATATTGAATAGAATAGATAGAACTGATGCATATCTTGAGAAGATGCTCGAGATAGAATTTAAGCAGAACGAACTTCAAGGTAATGATAAAGCGTTATTATACGAAATTGTGCATGGCGTTATCCGACATCTAGGCAGAATTGATTGGGTATTAACAGGATTTTATAAAGGACAATTCTCAAAGTGTATTCCCAATGTGAAAAATGCGATGAGGGTGGCGCTCTACCAAATTTTATTTTTGGATAGAGTTCCCGATTACGCCGCAGTTAACGAAGCTGTTGAGTTTGTAAAAAAACTTCAAGGTGAGAACTCGGCAAATTTAACAAATGCAGTTTTACGAAATATCATACGTAATAAGAATGGGATAAGATATCCCGACCGTGAAGAAGATCTGGTGAATTATCTTTCTGCTTATTATTCCCACCCGACTTGGTTAGTTAAAAGATGGATCAAAAGGTATGGTGAGGAATTTACTGAGAATCTTCTAAAAGCCAATAATAATAAGCCAAAGATGTATCTTCGTGTGAATAATTTAAAGACAAATAAGGAAGAATTTAAAACGTTATTGGATTCAGTTGGTCTTGTATATTACGATAGTAAATTCATCCCGGATTTTATTCAACTTAGGAACTTAACTAACATTACCGATTGGAAATATTTCAATAAGGGATATTTTACAATCCAAGATGAAAGCACTGCATTTTCGTGTTACTTATTGGATGTAAATCCATCTCATCGTGTGCTTGATCTTTTTGCTGCACCTGGAGGGAAGACAAGTTTGCTGGCAGATCTTATGCACAATGAGGGTGAGATCATTGCTATTGATAAGTACGAAAGCAGATTAAAAATGTTAGAAAAGAATCTTGAAAGATTGGGTGTTAAAAATGTGAAGCTTATAGAAGCGGATGCGCTTGAGTTTAATGATGAAGAGAAATTTGATAAAATATTATTGGATGTTCCTTGTTCCGGTTTAGGTACACTGACAAAGAAACCTGATATAAAATGGAAAAGAGATGTTGGCGATATAAGAAAATTATCTAAACTGCAGCCGAAGCTTCTTTATTGAAACCCGGAGGGGAATTGGTGTATAGTACATGTACAATTGAACCCGAGGAAAATTTTGAAGTTATTGAAAATTTCTTGAAAGAGAATAGTGATTTTGAGTTAGTTAATGCAAATAAATATTTCCCCGAAAAATACGTGGGTGAAAATAACTGTATGCAGACATATCCTAATGTCCACGGTTTTGACGGAGCATTTGCTGTAAAATTAAAACGTAAAATAAATTAGAATTTGGGAATAAACCAATGGCTGACGAATCATTGAAAAAATTTGGAGAGGAACTTAAAAGCCAAAGAGAAAAAAAAGCTATCTCCCTTAATGAAATTCATGACAAAACCAGAATTGATGCTAAATATCTAAGTGAAATTGAAAATGGCAACTTTGATGTTCTGCCGGAAGTCTATATCCGTGCCTTTTTAAGAAAATATGCGAACATGATTGAAGTTGATGAAGAAGACATAATAAGCAAGTATGAAATTGCCAAAGGCGAAGGTTCTGAAGAGGTTGATCAGAAGAAATTAAAGAAGATTGAATTAGATAAAGTAGCAGACGAAAAACCCCCGGGAACATATGACGATTTGGAAGACGAGGTTCCCGAAAAGCAGGAAGAAACAACGGATAATAAGAATAAAAATGTTGTTTTGTTAGGAACTTTTGTTTTGATTTCGCTGATAGTAGTTATCTTATATTTCTTCTTTTTTAGTAACAGATCCGAGGAAATAATTATTGAAAAACCTATCGATGAAATAGTTTCGGGGAAAACAGAAGTACAAAGTGAATCAAAGGCAGATGTTACAGAAAAAAAATCTGAGTCCAAACCCCAAGCTTCTGCTCTTACCGCCGTCTCCCATGACAGCCTTAACTTGAGAATAAATGCAATTGATACTGCATGGATGAGAATAACTATCGATAATAAATTCGGCGATGAGTTCACTCTTAACCCGCGTTTATCAAAGACATTAAAGGCTAAAACGAATTTTAAATTGTTGATTGGAAATGCCGGCGGCGTAGAACTATATTTAAATGGTAAGAAATTACCCAAGTTTGGAAAGAAAGGTGAAATTAAAAATATCAGTGTTGATTCGAGTGGAATTCATTATATGAGGATTAAGAAACCTTAATCATGAGCGAGTCAGTTTCCGAAAAAATCAATGAACTTAGAGAACGGTTAAGAACTCATAATTATAAATATTATGTGCTTGCCGAGCCGAGCATTAGTGATTATGAATATGATAAATTGTTGAATGAGTTGATCGAGTTGGAGAATGAACACCCTGAATTGATAACTCCGGATTCTCCCACTCAGCGAGTCGGTTCCGATCTTACTAAGGAATTTAAATCCTTCCAACATAAGTATCAGATGCTCAGCCTGGCTAATACTTATAGCGAAGATGAACTTTTAGCATTTGATAAACGTGTTAAAAACGGTTTGAATACTGACGAAGATATTGAATATGTTGCTGAGTTAAAAATTGATGGGGTCTCAATCAGTATTCATTACAGAAACGGAGTATTCTTTAAAGCGGCAACAAGAGGTGACGGAAGAGTCGGTGAAGACATAACAAACAATATTAAAACGATCAGAAGTATCCCGCTTAAAGTTAATACGGATTTAACATTTGAAGTACGCGGTGAGGTTTTTATGCCTCTCGATGGATTTTCCAGAATGAATGAAGAAAGAGCATTAAGCGGAGAAAAATTATTTGTAAATCCAAGGAATGCAACTGCCGGTTCAATTAAACTTCAAGATCCTAAAATTGTTGCAACCCGACCGCTTGATATTTTTACATACTATTTTTTATCAGAGGAAAGAGAACTAAAATCGCAGAACGAAGGTTTAGAGTTACTGAGGAAACTTGGATTCAAGATCAATCCTGATTATTCGGTTTGTTCAAACATCTCCGAAGTAATAGATTTCTGTGATAAGTGGGATCAAAAGCGAGCAGAACTTCCATATGAAACTGATGGAATTGTTGTAAAGGTTAATTTAGTAAAGTATCAAAAAGCTTTAGGCAATACTGCCAAATCTCCTAAGTGGGCTGTGGCATATAAGTTCAGCGCTAAACAAGCTGTAACAAAATTGAAAAAGATTACTTGGCAGGTCGGACGAACCGGAATAGTTACCCCTGTTGCAGAATTAGAACCGATCTTTCTTGCAGGTTCAACAATAAGCAGAGCAACTCTACACAACGTTGATGAAATTAAACGGAAAGATATTCGTGAAGGTGATTTCGTCATGATCGAAAAGGGCGGGGATGTAATTCCTAAGATCGTTGGTGTCGATCTTTCTAAGCGTGAAGCTAATTCAGTTACTGTGGAGATTCCAGCTGAGTGCCCGGTATGTCATTCAAAATTAGTTAAACCGGAAAATGAAGTTGCTATTTATTGCGAGAACAGTAAATGCAGCGCTCAGATAAAAGGGAGGATCATTCATTTTGCTTCAAAAGGAGCAATGGATATTGAAGGTCTGGGAGAAGCGATCATTGATCAATTTGTTGATCTTGGATACTTAAATTCTTATGCTGATATCTACTCATTATCTGATTATGAATCAGAGTTGAAATCTTTAGATGGATTTGGTGAAAAAAGTATTGAAAAGTTGTTTGCCTCTATTGAAAACAGCAAAGCTCAACCTTTTCATCGCGTGCTTTTTGCACTTGGAATAAGATTTGTTGGTTCTGGAGTAGCAAGAAAATTAGCTTACGGCTTTGGGTCGATTGACAGGCTTATGAGTTCAACATCGGAAGAGTTGGAAAAACTTGACGAAATTGGCACTAGGATAAGTAATAGCGTTATTCGGTTCCTAAATGATCCGATAAATTTGGACTTGATCAATAGACTTAAAGAAGCCGGATTAAAGTTTGAAACCGAAAAACTACCGCAGGTTGATAAAAAACTGAGCGGTAATACATTCGTTCTGACCGGTACACTGGAAAAAATGACCAGAAAAGAAGCAGAGGAAAAAATAATTTCTATGGGAGGAAAACCGACTTCCTCAGTAAGTAAAAAAACAAGTTATGTAGTAGTTGGTGAAAATCCTGGTTCAAAATTAGAGAAAGCTGAGAAACTGGGAGTTAAAATACTAACAGAAGATGAATTTATTAAACTTATCAATTTGGATTAAATGTTAAATAACTTGAAATTAAATTTAGCTGAATCGATCGCACTGAAAAAATTTACTAAAACTCAAAATTTTGGTAATAGTTTCAGGCAGTTTATATCGAATGCAAAAGATATTATGGTAATATTACCTGAAAATCTTGAGGATATGAAAGCTGCGTTTAAAGTTATAAAACATTTTAATACGGAGAAAAAAAATATATATTTATATTTTAACATCGATGTTGCTAATTATATTCCCGTTGAACTTAAATATATAACAGTAACATTTAATCCAGCCGATAAAACAAAAATTGGACTTCCGACCAAAGATCATCTTGCTAAAATTGAAATAATTTTCTTCGATTTAGTGGTCGATTTAAATAGGGAAGACAATATTTTCTACTCCGTTATCAGCAGTGCCCCAAAATCAAAATACAGAGTTGGGTTTACTAAAAAGAATTCCGATAAATTCTATAATTTTCAAGTGCCTAATGAAATAAATTCTGAAAAATCATATAGAAATTTGTTAAATTCTATTAGAATGTTTTGAAATTATTTATTTTCTCAAACTCAATAAAATATTAAATCAAAGAATATGAGCGATTCAGTAAATTTTGATATTAAGACCGAAAATGGTATAGCAGTTTTCAAATTGAATGAATCACGTTTTGATTCTCAAATTGCTGGTTTAGTTAAAGCCGAATTCACAATTTTATTATCGGAAGATGTAAACAAGCTTGTTATTGATTTATCCGAAGTAGAATATTGTGACAGTTCCGGTTTAAGTGCTTTGTTATTGGCATTCAGAATTTTACAATCCCAAGAGGGACAAATCAGAATTGCAGCACCACAAAAGAGTGTTAGAACACTTATCCAAATTTCACAACTGGATAGAATTTTACCTATATTCGATTCTGTTGAAGAAGCTGTAAAGGATTTAGAAACTATTTAGGTATTCCCTGTGGACCGTACAGTTGATTATGTAATTATTGCTACCTATTTAGTTGGTGTGGCAGTATTCGGAGCTATTAAAGGCGGTAAACAAAAAAGTTCATATGATTATTTTTTAGGGGCAAAATCAGTCCCATGGTGGGCGGTCTGTTTTTCAATTGTTGCTGCTGAGACAAGTACATTAACCTTTATATCTATTCCCGGTCTTGCTTACTTGACCAACATGAATTTTCTTCAAGTTACATTCGGCTATCTTCTGGGACGAATAGTTATCGCTGTTTATTTTCTTCCCGCCTACTATAAAGGTGAAATGACTACGGCTTATTCATTTTTAGAAAATAGATTCGGCGCTAAGACAAGAAAGTTCTCATCGATAATTTTTATTTTTACACGTATGGCTGCAGACGGAGTAAGATTATTTGCAACAGCTATACCGCTAAAATTGATGCTTGATATTAGTTACCCAGTAGCCATTATTATAATTGCTATAATAGCTTTGACCTATACTTATATGGGTGGTGTTAAGGGGGTTATCTGGGTTGATGTTATACAAATGGTGATATATCTCGGTGGTGCGGCAATTGCACTTGGATTTATTCTCTGGGATTTTTTACCCGATGGAATAAACTCAGTAATTGCTGCGAGTCAAGTCGATAATAAGCTGCAAGTAATTAACTGGGGATTCAATGAAGGGTTCAAAGGCTTTTTCACTGATCCCTATACCTTACTGGGCGGATTGATCGGCGGTGCATTTTTATCAATGGCTTCTCACGGTACCGACCAGTTAATTGTTCAGAGATTGCTTACAATCAAATCATTGAAAGAAAGCAGAAAAGCTATTGTGGGTAGTGGTGTTTTGGTTATAATACAATTTGTTATATTTTTATTTGTTGGTCTTGCTTTATATGCTTACTATGGAACCGGTGATTTAAGCACGTTAGGTATTTCTAAATCGGATGAAATATTTCCTCTATTTATAATACATAAATTACCGGTTGGGATATCGGGAATAATAATTGCGGGATTATTTGCAGCAGCATTATCAACACTTGCGGGCTCGATGAGCGCCTTGGCATCTTCTACAATGCTGGACCTTTATAAACCATTTACCGGAATAAACGATCAAGTAAAAGAGCTTAAAATATCTAGATACTTTACTATATTCTGGGCAATAATGCTGGTTGGTTCCGCTCTCTTTTTTATGGAATCCTCTCAAACAGTTGTTGAACTTGCTCTAAGTATTGCTTCGTTTACATACGGCGGACTGCTCGGTACTTTTATTCTCGGCTTGGTCAATAAAAGAGCAACTCAAGAGGATGCCCTTGCCGGGTTCACTGGAGGGATTTTTATCATGATAACGGTTATTTCTCTTCAATTAGTTGCATGGACGTGGTACACTCTAGTTGGAGTTATTGCCACTGTTATGATCGGTTCTTTTTTGAGCCGTTTACAAAAGAATTAATTAAATTAAAATTTGAGTATCTAATGCTTGATAAAAGAAAGTTAAGAAACCTTAAACTGATTGTATTCGATCTTGACGGGACATTACTTAACAGTGATGGAGAGATAGGGAAAGAAAGCATTAGATTAGTAAGGGAACTAAAGAAGAAAGGAATGAGGTTCACTTTTGCATCGGGACGTCTTCACAGCGCTATTGTTGATCATGCAAAAACTTTGGAATTGAGAACTCCGCTTATTACTTTGGATGGTTCTCTAATAAAAACTTTGGATAATGAGATAATTTTTGAATCATACATCCCGACAAAGTACGTTAAACGTGCATTAAAACTAGCTGATCTGCATATACTGAAGATAGCCTTGTGCCATGCAGATGCAATTTATTATGATGCTACTAGTTCGATTATCCCAAATTTGATTGAAAAATTTGGTGCAAAGTATATTGAAATTGATTCCTACGAAAAGTATCTTAAAAATACTTTAGAAATTGTAATGGTTGGTGAGTATAAAAGAACGATAAGACAAGTGGTTAAGAAATTATCGTTCCCCCATGCTTTTGGATTGGATGTGTCATTCTATAAATCTCAAAGTAGAGGGGACATATACTTTTTTGAGGTACGGAAAAGAGGAGTAAGTAAAGGAAAAGGTTTGATAAGGTTGGCAAAATATTTGAAATTAAAAGTTCATGAAGTTGCTGTTCTAGGCGATTGGTATAATGATCTACAGCTTTTTCAAACTGATGTATTAAAGATTGCAATGGCTAATGCAGTAAATGAAATTAAGTATCTTGCCGACTTAGAAACAAAAAGAACAAATGATGAAGACGGAGTAGCAGAATTTTTAGAGTTAGTTTTGAAGGCTAAAGAATAAATTATGGATATTAGTAAATTAAGACAAAATCGACAAATTAGAATCATACTTCTATTAGTTACTGTCGGGTTGATTGTTTTAATGTTCCCTCACGGTGAAGCAATTGAGTCGGATGTAGCAGTTAATTCTATCTGGATTAAAAATGACCTTATTGCTTCAATAACGTTTGAGATTTTAAAAGATCCTGTTCAAATTGAAAAAGAAAGAGAAGCAGCCGCAAGAAAGGTTTATCAAGTATTTAATAAAGAGGCAAATGTTCCATCTATGGTGTTGGACACAATTCATTTCTATAATAAAAAACTCGTCTTAGCCATTAGGAAGATGAAAAACAATGCAAATAGGGAGTATAGTTCAAATGATATCCCATTATCGAAGGAGTCATTTGAAGTTCTTAAAAATATCAAAAGTAATGGAAGCAGGTCGGATATTAGTTTAAGTAAAATATTTGCTTTCTGCGATACTGAATTAAAAAGAATTTACCGGAGAGGAATTGTTAATATTCCTCTTAACCAAATTGAAAAAGATACAATCTCTGTTCGAGACGGCAAATTTGAGCGTAATTATCTCAAGGTTAATTTCCATGATATTCCTAGTCTATCAAGTTATATAGATCATAGTCTTAGAAAAAATCTTGGTAGCAATCAAACTATTAATTCTGCTGTAAAAGAATATCTTACAAAGTTTATTAAACCCAATATAATATTTAGTAAAGAAGAAACCGAAGCAGCGGTTAAAGAGGCGATAAATAAGGTGCCTATCAATTTAGGTATAGTGAATGAAAACGAAAGAATAGTTGCTAAGCATGATAGAGTAACTCCCGAGATAAAAGCGAAGATAGATTCTTACAGAATTGCCAAGGGCGCTTCTATCGGGACTTTCGATACTATAATGCAGAATGTCGGAAAATTCCTACACGTTCTATTGATTTTAATTCCGTTGATAATTTATCTGTCATTATTTAGAAGAAAGATTTTTGATAACAACATTAAATTAATGCTTATCAGCATTACGTTTCTATTTGTAAGTTTTACAGCTTTTCTTACTACACAGATTGAGACCGAACAATCACTTGAATATCTCATTCTTGTTCCCGTTGCGTCAATGCTGCTTACAATTGTTTTCGATTCAAGAATAGGGTTTTATTCAACTGTTGTGATTGCATTGATAGTCTCCGGTATTAGAGGCAACGATTATATGCTCGCAATTACTAACATAGCTGCGGGCGGGTTAGCAGCTTATACGGTAAGAGATATTAAAAATAGAAATCAAATATTTCATTCATTCTTATTTGTTTTGTTAGGTTATGTACTTAGTATTATTGCATTTGGGCTTGAACGGATCGATTCTTGGGATGTTATTTTGAATTCGTCGGCTTATGCATTATCGAACTCCCTGTTATCGCCGGCGCTCACATTCGGGCTTATTATTTTTGTTGAAAAAATATTCGGTATTACAACAGAACTTACACTCTTTGAATTGACAGATTTCAATTCACCATTGCTGAAGGAACTTGCAAACAATGCTCCCGGCACTTTTGCTCACTCTATGACGATCGGATCAATGGTCGAAAAAGCTGCTATCACAATCGGTGCTAGTGCGCTGCTGGCAAGGGTCGGAGCGTACTACCACGATATCGGTAAAACAGTTAGACCAGAGGGGTTCGTAGAAAATCAACTTGACAATAAAAATATTCACGAGGATCTCAGTGTAAAAGAAAGTGTCGATTTGATTATTGGGCATGTAACCAAAGGAATTGAGCTTGCAAAAAAATATAACCTACCCAATGAAATAATTGATTTTATTCCGATGCATCATGGTACAATGGTAATCGACTTTTTCTACAATAAGGCTAAAGAGCTGTACGGTGAACAAAATGTTAATATCAACGATTTCCGTTATCCTGGACCAAAACCAAATTCCAAAGAAACAGCATTGCTTATGCTGGCAGATGCATCAGAATCAGCAGTTAGATCGATGGAAGATCCAGATCCGGAAAAGGTTGATAATTATGTGACCAATCTTATTAAGATGAGAATCGATGATGGACAGTTGGATGATTCACCGTTAACATTCGACGATATCAAGAAGATAAAAGAATCGTTTGTCAGTATTCTGTTAAGTCAGCATCACAAGAGGATCAGATATCCGAAGCAAGAGGAATTAGAGAAAAAAAATGACGATAATTGATCAGGTACTCAATCAATTTCTAATGGAATATCTTGCATATTTAAAGTTCGAAAAAAATTTATCGCCTCGCTCGGTTGAATCTTATGAATCGGATATTACAAAGTTTTTAATTCATTTGAATGATGCTGATATTTCAGATTTAAATGAGGTAAGATCAAATGACATATCAGAGTATTTCAAAATATTACGTGATCTGGGAATCAGCTCCTCTACTTCAGCCAGATATCTTTCAGCCATCAAAGGATTTTT
>QILJ01000023.1 GCA_003233295.1 Ignavibacteria bacterium
TTTCAGAAGTAAACTAAGCCAAGTCGCTATATCTAACTGACTGAGTCGGTTCTACTTATCAAACAACGACTTTACGACCCACCACTATATAAAACATGCATCGTTATTTTTAACTTTTAGCTACAACCTTGTTATGCGTCCATGATAATTCTGCCCTTAACCGCGAATTAATAACCAAATTGCTTTCATTTTCCGAATCCAAAAGGTGACGCACTGCGTCACCTTTTCGGAATGCTTTATAAAATTTTCTCATATTTTTTAGGTTTGTTACGTCAAAACCTTTCCCAAATTCAGCTCGTTCTTTTCCATGTTGTTCTTCTTCAACAATTATCTCGCCTATTTTCCAATATGTGGTAACCATTTCAAAATTAACGTTTTGAATTACACGCTTATGCGAATTTTCTAAAATTGTTCGAATCGAATCGTAAATGCTGGTTACATTTATATTTGTTTTCTTACTCATTTTACTTTTTGTAAAATATTTGAAAATTATTTTTCACGGTCAATTACAAAATCAACAAGAGCAATAAGAGAGTTTTTATATTCGGAATCTTCAAAAATATTCAGGCAGTTTTTTGCTTTTTCTGAATATTCGTGAGCGGCTTTAAGTGAATATTCAATTCCACCGTTAGATTTAACAAGTTCGATTATTTCACCGATCTTTTTGTTTTTTTTACCTTTTTTTATTTTCTTCTTTATTTCGGTAACGCTTGATTTTCCTTCTTTTGATAAGGTATGAATCAGAGGAAGAGTAAGTTTCTTTTCTTTTATATCACCGCCAAGCGGTTTACCTATTTTTTTTGTGCCGGTGAAATCCAAAATGTCATCTTTTATTTGAAACGCAATTCCAAGATTTTCCCCGTAATCTCTGAGGGCTTCGATCTTCTCGATAGAAGTTGTAGCGCTACGAGCGCCTATTTCGCAGCAGGTTGAAAGTAATGATGCGGTTTTATCGGAGATAATCTTAAAATAAGTTTCTTCGTCAATATCCAGTTTTCTTGCTTTATAGATCTGGAGTAATTCCCCTTCCGACATTCTTTTGACGGTATCGGTAATTGTTTTCAAAAAGTCAAAATCTTCGCCGTCAACAGATGTCATTAAACCCTTTGATAATAAATAATCGCCCAACAATACGGAGATCTTATTGCCCCAAATATTATTAAGTGATGGAAGCCCTCTTCGTTTAGCAGCTTCATCAACTACATCGTCGTGCACTAAAGTCGCTGTATGAAGAAGTTCAACCAGCGTTGCTCCTCTGTATGATCTGTCATTTACCTCGCCACTAACCTTTGCCGAAAGAAGAACAAGTAGCGGTCTTATTTTTTTTCCTTTTTGTCTTAAAATAAATTTAATAACAAAATCCACTAAACGCACATCTGATTTTAGTGAGTCTTTGAAAACTTGATCAAAATCCTTTAATTCGTTCTGTATCGGTTTTTGTATTTTTGATAAATTGTGATTAATCAATTTCTTCTTTTTTCTTTTGAAATACTTTTGATACAATTATACTGATTTCGTATAACATAACTAACGGAATAGCAAGTAAAACTTGAGCAACGGGATCGGTACCGGGCGTTAATATTGCCGCAAAAATAAGAATGGTGATAATAGAATGTTTTCTGTATTTACGCATTATTTGGGGGGTAAGAATACCAAGTTTGGATAGAAGAAAAGAAAGCATCGGTAATTCGAAAACTACAGCGGCGCCAAGCATAACGGAAATAATGATAGAAAAGTACTCCGCTATCGCAAAATTATTTTCTATTTCAGTTGTTCCGAATTTACCTGCAAACTTCAATGTGAGTGGAAGCATAATATAATATGCGAATGCAACACCGCTTAAAAAACAAATGGTTGAAAAAACTACGATTGCAGTAATGTATTTCCTTTCACTTTTTTTAAGAGCCGGTGAAATAAATTTCCAGATTTGATAGAATATGTTCGGAATGCTGAGAACTATTCCGCCAATAATAGCAATCTGTACGTAAAGGAATAATTGTCCAAACGGTCGTAAGTTTTGAAGGTGAATCTGTGCAGTTTTAGCAGGTACTAACAATACACTTTCAACAAGGAAATCAATAAATATCCATGTAATTATTGTGCCGATCAAAACACCGGCTAAAGAATAAACTATGCGCCATCTAAGTTCCTCAAGGTGTTCAAGAAAAGTCATTTCTACGGTTTGTTCTTTTAACTCTTCTTCACCGTCTTCTATTAATTTATCTTCTTCAGTGCTCAATTATTTCTTCTAGTTTAATTCTGGATATAATGGAAACTTATCACACAAATCCTTCACATCAACTTTTATTGATGCCAGGACTGTATCATCCTCGTAGTTCTTGATCGCCTTATCAATAAAATCGGCGATGGCTATCATTTGTTCGTCTTTCATTCCTCGCGTTGTTACTGCTGGAGTTCCAATTCTAATTCCACTTGTAACAAACGGACTTTTTGTATCAAACGGTATCATGTTTTTATTAACAGTAATGCCGGCTTTACCTAAAGCAACTTCAGTCTTTTTACCGCTGATATTTCTGTTTGTCAGGTCAATAAGCATAAGATGATTATCCGTACCGCCTGAGATCACATCATAACCTCGAGACATTAACTCATCGGCAAGTTTTTTTGCATTGCTCATAACTTGTTTCGCATAAACTTCAAAGGAATCATCAAGTACTTCGCCGAATGCAACAGCCTTTGCCATAATGATATGCATTAGAGGACCGCCTTGGATGCCGGGCATTATCATACTATCAAAAAGTTCAGACATTAATTTGAGCCTGTCCCCCTTGAATGTTTTGATTCCCAAAGGATTCTCTCTGTCTTTACCTATCATAATTACACCACCGCGCGGACCTCGTAATGTCTTATGCGTAGTAGTAGTTACAACATCGCAGTATGGCAATGGATTATTGAGTAAACCTTTAGCAATCAATCCAGCCGGATGAGACATATCGCAGAGCAAGAATGCACCGACCTTATCCGCTATCTCACGAAATTTACTATAATCCCATTCTCTTGAATAAGCGCTTGCCCCGGCAATGATCATTTTTGGTTTTTCTTTTACAGCAAGGTCTTCAATAATGTTATAATCAAGTGTTTTCGTTTCTTTATTTAACGGATAACCAACTGCATGATATATCTTACCTGAGAAATTAACAGGTGATCCGTGGGTCAAGTGTCCGCCATGATCAAGACTGAGTCCGAGTATTGTGTCACCGGGCTGCAGAAGAGCCATATACACACCCATATTAGCTTGGGAACCGCTATGCGGCTGAACATTTACATATTCAGCGCCGAAGATCTTTTTCAATCTTTCTCTGGCAATATCTTCTGCCATATCAACATATTCGCAGCCGCCGTAATATCTTTTACCGGGATATCCTTCGGCATATTTGTTAGTAAGAACTGAACCGGCAGCTTCCAGAACCGCTTTGCTGACAAAATTTTCCGATGCAATTAACTCTAAATTATCCTGCTGACGACTTATCTCAAGATTCAGAACTTCAAAAATCTCTTTATCGTCTTTAATAGATTTTAACATGAAACCTTAATCTCTCATTCTTAAATTATTTTACACGGATTGATTTATTGATCCAATCGTAACAACCGCCTTCTATCTTTACCTCATCGCCTGATTTATAACTTCTAAAGAAATAATCTTCCTGCTGAGGAATGGAGTTTTCTAAAGCTTTAACTCTTTCAACTGCCGCAGAAGACATAGCGCCGCCGACTTTAGCAGCTTTGATATAAGTATCGGAAGCTAATTTATAAACACATTTATCCATCCAGTCAAAACTACCGCAGTTTCTTGCAGCCTGTTCATAAAGTTGAGCCTCAACAAAAATAGGTAAATCCCAAGGCTCTTGACTTGCTTTTTGAGCTTTCTGCAAATATGAACGCGCAACTGATAATTGATCTAATTTTTGATAAATAATTGCAATATTGAAATAATTATCCCTGTTATTAGGATCTAATTTTATTAAAGTTTTATAGGCTCGAATTGCATCATCCGTTCTATCTACTTTCTGATACAGGCTTGCTAATTTTTTCCAATATGTTACTACATCGGGAGCTTTTTTAACTAGAAATTCCATTGGTTCAATCGCACGGTCATAATATCCTGCTCTTCCGCAAGTTTCGGCATATTTCCATGCCTTTTCCATATTTTCTTTATCTAAATCCCAAGCTTTTTTCCTAATATCAACAAGCTCGTCAATGTTTTCAGCCAAACCGTCAATTCGTGAGATCCAAACATCATTTTCCGGGTCCTCTTCAGATAGCGCGGAATAAAGATCAAGAGCTTTCATTTTATAACCGTTCTCTTCCGTTGCATTCTTTATATAAAGAAGCCCCAATCTATCTTTATAAAACGGATCTGCATCCGGATTTTTTTCTAATGCTTTAACATACGCATCAATTTTTTCTTCCGGTGTAGCATCTGTCCATTGTTCAATTACATATGCTTTCCTCAGCATAAAATAACCAGGGTTCTTAGCACCAGCTTCAACAGCTTTATCATATAACTTTAATACTTTCTGAGCTAATTCCTTTTTTTGCTCATCAGTAGTAGCAACACTATCATGAAAATAGAATAGTATATCTTCCATCTTTTTGAACGGTTTATACTGCAAGAACTTACTAGGATCAGTATCAATTACAATCCAACCGTGAGGTTCAGCGCTTTCAAATTCTTTATTTTTATAATATTCATAGAAAAGACTGAATTCAGCAAGAAGATTAACACTATCCCCTTGTTCTGAATAGAATTCTGTTGTTGATTCTGCTTTTGTAGTTGTAAAAGCAAAAATTAAAAATATGCTAAGCAATGTTGTTGTTAAAGTTTTCAATTTTAACTCCATTTTAGTTATTATCTATCTTCTCTTTGAAACCACAGCTCGCCTAAACTTAAGGTTATGGCAACTTTTATAAACTGTTCTTTAACTAAATTATTCTCTTTTTTACCTCTAATTCCAAATGCAATACCTAAATCTATTAAATTTACTGAACTAAATGGGAAGGTAACACCGGCATGAACTGAATATGCATCAATATTTATCCCATCAAAGCTATATTGAGTTTCTTCAAAGCTTAAACCACATCTAAGGCTCATCTGTTCCCAAGAAGAAGCATGAATACTTCTTACAATCGGTTTATATTGGAATCCTAAGCTGTATTTAATCAATTCCTTGAAATTTTTTTCATATGTATTATTAAAAGTATATTCGTTCCAAGGCTGGTAAACATAATCAAAAAGTACTAAATATTCTTCATTCCATCCAAAAACAGCTCCGAATGTGTATTTTGTAGGTATTTTTGTAATTACTTCCCCTTCCCTTGGGGTTAACTCCCCAATTGATGTTCCGGTTACGAGAGTAGTATCGGTAGTAAGATCGGAGACAAAATTCATCATACCGGAAAGTCTGAATTCTAAAGATGTTTCTTTATTAAAATATTCGAACACATTACCGCTTATCAAAGATACTGTAGTTCCAAGACCAGAATATTTATACCTCGTATCATAATAAATGCTCGAAAAAGATGAAGTATTACTAAAATCCCTTTTAGTTGAATAATCATTTGTACCTGAGTAGTATTCGAACATTGCACCTAGCGAAAATTTGAACGGCAGCCCGGTTGATGCTCCAATAAAAATTTTTGACATAGAACCGGAACCTGTATATTTGTCATCATAATTCCCAAGTAGAGAATCACTGCCACTTTCAGCAATTTCATACTTTAACGCAGAAATAGGTATCAATCCTATAGCCATAGAAATTCCTAAACTTCTATCAATCGGAAATCCAAGTGTAAAACCGGAAAATATAAAATTATTAGCATATACACTTCCGTTTTGATCGGAATAAGTTGCTCCGAGAAATTTACCGCTTATCCCAAATCTTGTAAGTTTTAGATTTGACCAACTGGCTGGATTATATCCATCTACATAGTCTTTATCAATTACCGCACTACCCAAATCGCCAAATCCCATTCTTCGCGCAGTATGGGAATGTATCTGATCCCCAATTCCATATCTCGAATAAATTGGACCAACTTGAGCAAATAAAAATTGATTTATCACTAAAAATAGAAATAATATTTTAATTAGATTTTTATTCATTTAACTTATCTTTTCGCGGTATAAATAATTTCTAAATATGGTCTTAAATTCTCATCGCCTGTTGACGACCCCTTTAGTGCAACTTTATTAACAGTGCTAAGTTCGTTTGCTAAAAATATTTGGAGCCCATTATTCTCCTGATCGGAAACCCACCGCTGTACATATCCCGTGATGTCACCTGAGTAAAAGGTGCTATCCTTTCTAAGCAATGTAGGCGCTAGTGTTTTATCTATTTTATTCAATTCATAATCCGATAACGCAAGAACTCCCAATGAATCTGATGGTTTTGTACCAATAAGGGATTCTGATTCATCATAATAGAATCTAACTGTAGCTTTATTAATTATTGTATTATCAGGAATCATTGAAATGTCGATCTTAAAACTTGAACGTATAGTAATTCCGCCTTGAACAAATATATTTTCACTATTCCCGATCGGCAATTCTCCATCCACTACATGAACATCGGAAGTAACCGGAACAACTATTGTGTCAATGAAACTGTTAGGAACTTCAACAATAATTTCCAATCTTGCTAATTTATTTTCATTTGAGTATGATATTGCCGGAAAACCGATAATCTTATCACTGCCTGGTGTATAATTAAAATAGAGCCCTTTATTTGAAACTTGATCCGCAGATGCAGAAAGTTCTAACCATTCTTTTGCAAGTTCCTGATCAAAGTCAAAAGTAATTAGCGTATCCTCATAAACTCGGTTTGAACTTCTATCCACATCGTCATAATCTAAACTTGCCAAGGAATCTTTTGTGAAAGTTAAAGAATTCCACGAAGAATTTATTTTATGAACCGTAAAATCAAAAGGATTGGATTTATCAGCGTATGTATAGATCGGATCCATTTCAATGGTGGAACTTAGGATCTGCAGAGTTTTATTATTAACTGCTTCCTTTAATGAATCTGGCAAAAAGATCAGGAACTTCATTAGCATAGTAGATTCAACATTATCATGTTTCCCTAACATAAGAATTTTGGAAGATGTTAAATTCAAACTATCGGTATAAAATTTTGATTGCTGCTGAAGTCCAGTTTCCAAACTATTAACTTGAGCAACATCTAGAAGATCACTGTTAGGAAGCAGACCAATACCTACAAGGTTCGGTTCATCGCTGCAGCTTATGGAAATAAAAACCAGCAACAGCGGTAAAATTACTTTGAACAACTTAACCATTTATCTGATTTCCTCTTATAGAATCATCAATTATAAAATTACACGCATTTAAAAAAATGCAGGTAGTAAAATTGGGGGTTTTATTTCTTTTTTTCAATGAAATAATTTTTTCATTATCATTTTCATAATTGATCAAGACTGTCTTCAACCCTGCATTAATTCCACTTTCAATATCGCTTAACGAATCGCCTACTAAATACGACCTAGTCAAGTCAATGTTCAAATCTTCCGCTGCTTGAAATATCATTTGAGGAGAAGGCTTTCTGCATCTAGATTTTTCCGGTGAATTGAACTCAGGATGATACGGACAAAAATAAAAAGCATCCACACTTGTATCATATTCTTTCAGCAGTTCATTTATTCTGTTATTCACCGATTCAACTTGCTTGTGAGTTATCAATCCCCGACTTATACCTGATTGATTGGAAACCACAATTATTTTAAAACCACATTCATTCTTTAATTTATAAATTCCTTCACCAACGCCTTCGAATAATTTAACTTCTTCCGGATTACCTAAATAACCAGGATCAATGTTCAAAGTATTATCACGATCAAAAAATACTGCCGCAGATTGCATTAAATTTATTAGGAGAGAATTTTTTTATAAACATTTACATAATTTTTTGCTGACTTTAACCAGGTGAAGTTAGACTTCATACCGGTTTTCATCAATCTTTCCCATGCCTTCTTATCTTTGTAAAGAGCCAACGCTTTCTTTATTGTCTTGATCAATTCTTTTTCGTCATACTTTTTGAAGACAATTCCATTTCCTTTTTTAGTACTCGGATTATAATTTTCAACCGTATCAGCTAAACCGCCGGTCTCTCTCACAATTGGGATTGTACCATAAACTAAGCTGTACATCTGGTTAAGTCCGCAAGGTTCATATTTTGAAGGCATCAAAAACATATCAGCACCCGCTTCAATTTGATGAGCAATATCATCATCAAATCCAATATAACAAGCAAATTTATCAGAATATTTCATAGCAGCATCTTCAAAGAATTTTTGATATTTCTTATCCCCGGTTCCCAGTATAACAAGTCGCAGATCCAATTGCATTAACTCCTTGAATGCTTTCTTTAATAAATCGAAACCTTTGTTGTCATCAAGTCTTGAGATCATACCAATTAAAGGAATGTTTTCGTCATAGTCTAAACCAAACTTCTCTTCAATGAACTCTTTATTAACAAATTTCTTCTCAAGGTTTTTAACAGTGAATTTTTTATGGATCTTCTTATCCTTCTCCGGATTCCAAACCAAAGGATCAATTCCGTTAACTATACCGAAGAAGTCTTTTTTGCGTTTACATAGATCATCTTTAAGACCAGCGCTTGCCTCGGGAATTTTACACAATTCTTTTGCATAAGTTTCACTAACAGTACTTATAGCATCTGCGTATTTTAATCCTGCATGGAGCATATTAAGTTTACCATTAAGCAATAACTCTTTATCATTATTCAATTCTTCAGGTAAACCTGTCTTTTGAAATGAAGTTTTAGGGAAAACACCCTGAATATTAATATTATGAATTGTAAGCAAAGTTTTAACATTTTTTAATA
>QILJ01000031.1 GCA_003233295.1 Ignavibacteria bacterium
ATTTATATTTATTAAACTTTTTTTCGACACTAATTATTGAAAATATGAAACTAAAATTACCTGAATCAACAAAAAACTGGACTTCCCTAGTTGGCGCAACAATCGCTGTTATTACTCTCCTAATGATAATATTTTTACTTACAATATCTCTTGTATTTAACCAAGGAGGTTCTTACCTCGGTTTAATTATATATATTATTTTACCGGCATTTTTAATTGCAGGTTTAATTTTAATCCCCATCGGCATGATCCGAAAGAGAAAACAGTTAAAAGCTCAAGGCGCGAAAGAATATGTCTCGAGACCTCTTCCTTTTGTGGATTTAAATATACCCGAACATAGGAATGCAACTTTTATTTTTGTAATTGGTACTGCAGTTTTTCTTTTTATTTCTGCCGTTGGAAGTTACGAAGCTTTTCATTTTACTGAATCAGTTTCATTCTGTGGAAAAACTTGTCATAATGTTATGATCCCGGAGTTTACTGCTTACCAGTCCTCACCCCATGCAAGAGTAAGATGCGTTGAATGTCATGTAGGAGAAGGCGCTGATTGGTATGTGCGATCAAAACTTTCAGGATTAAGGCAAGTTTATAAAACAATAATTGGAGATGTGCCTAAACCTATTTTAACACCAATACATAATTTACGCCCGGCTCGGGAAACTTGTGAAAGATGCCATTGGCCGCAGAAGTTTTACTCGCGTTCCATTAGAATGGAGCGCCATTATTTAAGAGATGTGGAAAATAGTGAATGGGATATCAACTTAATTATGAAAGTTGGAGCAAAATTCGATGCTCTCGGTTTACAAGAAGGAATTCACTGGCATATAAACTCTAACGTAAAAGTTGAATACGCTGCCACAGATTATAGAAGACAGAATATTCCTTGGGTTAAACTGATTGATAAAAACACCGGGGAAATAACAATCTTTGAATCGACTGACGAACCATTGGATAAAGGTGCACTGGATACTTTAGAAATTAGACAAATAGATTGTATAGACTGTCACAATAGACCTTCGCATAATTATAAACCACCTGAAATTTTTATTAACACTGCAATTACCGCCGGTAAAATTTCTAGGGAGTTACCTGAAATAAAATCAATAGCTGTATCAGTTTGTAGTGAAGATTATTCAACAACAGATTCAGCATTAGCAGGAATTAGAAAAACGATAGAGTATTTTTATATTGAAAATTATCCTAAAGTGATTGAAGAGAAAAATGATCTTTTACAAACAGCTATTTCATCTATTCAAGAACAATTTTCCAAAAATATTTTTCCTGAAATGAAAGTAAGATGGGATAAATATCCTTTTAATATTGGTCACATAAAATCACTTGGATGTTTTAGATGTCATGATGACAATCATGTTTCAGAAAGCGGTAAGGTGATTTCGAAAGATTGTAATTTATGTCACTTAATAAATTCGCAGGGAGAACCGGGGAAATTACAAAAAGAGGCTATAACTGAATCGTTAGTCTTTATTCATCCCGGAGGAGATGTTGAAGAATCAGATTGGCAGGAATCCTTATGCTCCGATTGTCACGAAGGAGATGGTCCGTAAAATAGATTATTAGAAACTATTATTGTTAAAACTCGTACTTGATTTTAATGATTACTTAAATGCTTAGATAAACCTATTTGATGCTAAGAGAACGATGTGTATGCACGAAAAGATTATAGATCTTCGTGTAATTATGATTTAGATCAAAATAACTTTAACAAGATATTTTCTTTGTGAGGTAATATGGATCAAACATCTGATAATATTAGACAAATCTTAGATGATTTATCGAATCTTAATGGTCGAATAAGTCGCATTGAATCATTCCTGAATCTTTCCAGAGATGAAAACGTCTATGAAGAAGTTGTAGTAGAAACTCGCAAAAAGACAGAAGAAGAAAAACAATCCTTAGAATTTGAAATCGGGCAATTTTGGTTTGCTAAAGCCGGTATAGTTGTGCTTGCTCTTGGTATTGCACTTATTTTAACTCTTCCATTCCGTACACTGCCCCAATTTATGCCTAGTTTGTTTGGTTATGTAATTTCAATTGTTTTATTCGGTTTCTCAAGACTTTGGAAAAATTCTCTTAATCTAATTTCACGATATCTCTTTGCCAGTGGATTTCTACTTTTGTTTTTTTCCACTCTAAGACTTCATTACTGGGGTAACCCTTCGGTTATAGATAATAATATTCTGGAATTTATTTTTCTGGCAATAATTTCACTTGCATTATTGTCTATTGCAATTAAAAGAAAATCAACATACTTGTACAATATCGGATTGACGTTAGGATTTATAGCATCATTAGTTTCCGGCGAACCTTATATAATCTTTATATCAATTCTATCCTTAACAGCGCTAACTTCATACGTGAAAATAAAACATGAATGGGCGTATCTTTTTTATTACAGTATAGTTATTACATACTTAACACATTTTGTTTGGTTCATTAATAATCCATTAGTCATAGGTAATAAAATAGAATTAGTTAGCGAACCCTATGTAAATGTCTTTTTCCTAATGTCATATCTAATAACTATAGCAGTCGGCAATATTTTTAGAGATATAGAATGTAGAGATGAAAAGCAGAAAGTTATAAGTAGCTTTTTTAATAGTTTCGGTTTCCTTTTTTCATTTGCTATTATAACAGTTACACAGTTTAGATCTGAGATAACCACTTCATTCATTACAGTTTCCATATTATTCTTATTATTATCTACTCTTTGCTGGAAGAAAGGACAAGACAAATATTCTGTTTTCTTCTTTGCCATACTTGGATACGGTGCACTAAGTATCGCAATTATTAATTCCTTTGAAATCCCGGAACTATTCATTTGGTTAAGCTGGCAGAGTATTCTGGTTGTAACAACCGCTATCTGGTTTCGTTCAAAGATCATCATTATAGCGAACTTTTTTATTTACCTGATAATTGCAATTGCAACCATGTCCTTTTCAGGCAGCCATGCTTTAAGTTGTATGAATGCCGGAGTAGTTGCTCTTTTAAGTGCAAGGATATTGAACTCTCAAAAAGACAAACTTGAAATTAAAACCGAATCTATAAGGAATGCATACTTAGGAATTGCATTTATACTGCTTCCATACTCAACATTTTTATTAGTACCGCTTGAATATGTAGGCTTAACATGGCTGGCAATAGCGCTTCTTTATTATGCCTTCAGCCTTATTCTTAAGAATAAAAAATATAGATGGATGGCAATGTTGACTCTTGCAATAACAATATTATATACTATAGTTTTAGGAATTATGCATCCCGAAGATGAGATGAAAGTAATATCATTTATTATAGTTGGATTAGTATTGATAATCATATCCATTGTTTACACTAAAATAAAATCAAAAAATACAATTGAGAACAAAGAGCAGTAAATAAATAACAAGAAAATTTATCTAACAAATTGGTTGAATACAAATGGGAACAAATAGAAGAAAATTTCTGAATTCACTTTTGGGTATTGGAAGTTTAGGAGCAATTTCGGCAATTGTTTATCCGATCATTTCCTACCTAATACCCCCTAAAATTGCTGAGGTGAAAGTGAGTTCACTTAAAGCCGGTTCTGCCGCTGCGTTTAAGAATAACACATTTAAGATAGTCAGATTCGGAAGAATTCCGGTAATTTTATTCCGAACTGTGGAGGGTGATTTCGGGGCCTTGGCTGCTACATGTACACATCTAGAATGTATTGTTCAATTCAGAGATGACACCCAGCAGATCTTTTGTGCGTGTCACAATGGGATCTATGACTTACACGGAAGAAATATATCAGGACCCCCTCCTAGACCTTTGGAGGAATATGTTGTTGATATAATTGATGATGAAATTAGAATAACTTCGCAAGACGTGCTATCATGAATAATAATATAACATCAAAAATCGAAAAATGGCTTGACGAGAGATTTGATTTAACTCCGATAAGAAATCTCATACTGCATAAAAAGGTACCTGTCCATGATCATTCTATTTGGTATTACATGGGAGGGATCAGTTTATTTCTATTTATAACCCAAGTCATTACCGGACTTCTTTTATTAATGTACTATATTCCCGGTGAAGAAAATGCGTATGAGAGTGTTCAATTTATAATAACCAAAGTGAAGTTCGGATGGCTTATCCGTAACCTGCATAGCTGGTCGGCTAACATGATGGTCTTTTTTGTTTTTCTGCATATGTTCAGTGTGTTTTTCACCGATGCATTCAGAAAACCACGTGAGTTAACTTGGGTTACCGGTTTTGTTCTGCTTCTTTTAGCAATGGGATTTGGGTTCAGTGGATATTTATTACCTTGGAATGAATTAGCTTTCTTCGCAACAAAAGTCGGAACTGACATTGTAGGAGTTGTACCAATTCTGGGTGATTCATTAAAAATTATTCTAAGAGGCGGTGATGATGTTACCGGAGCAACATTATCAAGATTTTTCGGAATCCACGTAGCTATTCTGCCTGCAATATTTACAACTCTTTTAACTATACACCTTCTCTTTGTTCAAAGACAAGGGATGAGTGAACCGGAAGAATTTGAAAAACTTAGTGAGAAGCAGAAAAAATATATTCCATTCTTCCCAAATTTTGTTTTGCAGGATGCGTTACTCTGGATTATTGTTTTTTAATAGTTTTACTCAGCCTCACCCTGTTCTTCCCGTGGGAATTGGGGTCAAAAGCTAATGCACTTGCTTCGGCTCCTATTGGAATAAAACCGGAATGGTATTTTATGTTCATGTTTGAAACTTTAAAATTACTTCCAGCAAATATTTTATTTGTTGAAGGAGAAGCCGTTGGAATTTTTGCGTTCGCGATTGCCGGTTTGATGTGGATGTTAATTCCGTTTGTAAAATTTTCTAAACGAAAAAAATTTAATAGCAAGATCATCCGCTGGATTGGTGTTTTCTTTCTTGTCTATATGATTATTTTCACAATTAAAGGATACTTATAACAGGATAATGAAATGAATAAGAAATATTTATTGAAAATTTGCGCTTGTTTTACTATTCTCTACAATTACTCTTTTGGGTCAATCAACCGATGATTCTCAAAATTCTTCTAAGTACCAAGATGAATGTATAAAGTGTCATATTGAAAATGATATGATGCCGGAACATTATACTGAAAATGACATTCATTGGCAGAGGGGACTTTCGTGTGCCGGTTGTCATGGCGGTGATCCGAAAGAGATAGATGAAGAAAAAGCTATGAGCAAAAGGAATGGTTTTGTCGGTGTTCCTGATAAAAAAGAAATACCAAGATTTTGCGGGAAGTGTCATTCAAATCTTACTGAAATGCAATTATACCAGGCAAGAATTCCGACTGACCAGGAATCACAATATTATGTGAGCAAACACGGACAACAATTGAAATTAGGGAATATGGATGTTGCTACATGTACAGACTGCCATACGTCACATGAAATTTTACCTCCATCGGATACAAGATCAACCGTTTATGCAATCAACATCCCCAAAACTTGTAATAAATGTCATGGAAATACTGAGCTGATGAATAAGTACAATTTGGAATCAAACCAATTGAAAGAATATTCGAGAAGCGTTCATGGAGTTGCTTTATTAGAAAAGCAAGATATCGGTGCCCCGGCTTGTAATGATTGTCACGGTAATCACGGAGCAAAGCCTCCCGGTGTAGAATCAATTTCACATGTCTGCGGTTCATGTCATATAAACAATATGAAATATTTCAACGGTTCTAAAATGGCTAAAGAATTTGCCAATATGGATATTAAAGCCTGCGAAGAATGCCACGGTTACCATTTGATCAATAAACCGAATGATGAAATGCTTAATGTTGATGAATCACCGATTTGTTCTGACTGTCATTCTGAAGGAGAGGACGGTTACGATGAAGCGAAAATGATCTATGAGAAAATAAAAACACTCGCATTTCTTTACGATTCAACAAAGGTTAGATCTGCGGAAGTAAATATTAAGGGGATGAATAATATTGATATTGAGTATTCTTTGAAGAATATAAAACAAGACCTTATTGAAACAAGAACTTTAGTCCATACTTTTGATACTTCAAAGGTTTTTGCAAAAGCCAATGAGGGAATAGCTGCATCTTATGAGGCTATCAAATTAGCTGATAATGAAATTAACGAATACTTCAATCGCAGACTTGGTTACGGTATAGCTACAATTATACTTATTCTCCTTGCATTAGCGTTGTATTTGAAAATTAGAAGTCTGAATAATTAAGGAAAATATTTTTTGAAATAAATTAGAATCTTTTTGTTAAATTGAAATAAACTCTACCATAATTGAATTCTGTTTCGAAGGTTCCTTCGTAAGCTAATGATGCCGATAGATATCGTATTATCCGCCAATTTACATCAAGGGTAACAATATTCTGATCAAGATCGGGACCATTTAAAAATTGATACAATACCTTTCTAAAATTCAGAGTAGCAAATAATATTCCTGAAAGAAGATCTCTCGAGTAACTCAAACTAAAAATATTCCCATTCAAATATGAAGTTGCTAAGTTATTGTAATTAAGGCTGACAGTTCCTCTTATGAAAGGTACTCTGGCATATGAAATGCTTCCCGAAAAATTCTGAGATGATTTGACATCTCCTGTTCTTGTTCTGAACCCGTAGGCGAAACGGAAGAATAAATTGTTCCACGGTCTTAAATTGATACGAAAATTAAATCCTTGTCTTGTTGCATTTTCATAAAGACTATCAGCATAATTTTTATAGGTTTCATAGTAGATAACATTTTTTCTCGAGTCGAACGAACCGCTAAGACTCAACTTTCTAATCGGCTTGTATCTGAGTGAAACATACAATCCCGTTAAGCTGAAATCAGATGACGAAACCCCGTTTTCTTTCTTATAGAGATCGACTTCTGTTGAGAAGAAGAAATTGATCTGTTTAATAAAATTACTGTTGTGCTGAAAATAGAAAAACCTTCTGTCAGTTTTAAAATCATTGGTTTGCTGAAACAATGCAAATGAGTTTTGCATCACTCCATATCCGGCAATATCAGAATAACTAATAAATCCGCCGAATTCAAAAAGATTAAAATTAAAACTATAGTTTTTATAATCAGGTCGCGAACCAACTATAACACCGGATGTGAACTTTCCGAATTTACCTTGAAGCTGCAGTCCGTCAATGGCGCCGATGTTTGTAATATTTCTGTTTATCTTCCGCCCGAAAGTTAGATTCAAATTGTCCCCGATATCATAACCCAGCGCTAATGAATAGATCTTAAGTGCGTTATTAATATTATTCTTGATATAATTCCAATCGGTAGACCTGTAATTAAATGAAATATATGAATCGAACGATAATCTTGATGAATTAAAATTTTGAGATCTCGCGGCAAACGTATAACGCCATCTTACAAAATCAATTCCCTTAGTAGACGAAAAATTAGAATATGACGAAAGTGAAACTCGTCCCTCAACTCTACCAATTTTTCTTGTTCTGCTTTTTGAACTTTTTATCTTTACTTTATTTTTGATTGTCTGCTCTGAAATCGCTGGCGCCGCTATTATTTCCGGTTCATGTGTTAATGCTGTAGGAGTATAGAAATATAAAAGTCTATCACCTACTTTTAAATTAATTCCATTCAGCTTTTTACCCGCAACTGATCTGGATGAAAGATATTCTACTTTTACAGCAGGAAGATAATCATTTTTCTGTTTTACGAATAAAGTATCACCAACTTTAATTTTATCAGTGTTATCAAATTTTACGTAAACATTCTGTGACGATAAATATGTAACCTTGCCCTCTATTGTTTCAAGATTAGTTTGTGTTTTAACATTAGATATAAAAATTAAAGCGAATAATATGGTATTTAGAACTTTATTCATTACTTCATTATTTTTTCCATCTTAAAAAACCTTTTTGCCGCATCATCTCCGCCTCCACTTGGATGACATGAATAACACGCATTACTTTCATAAACATATCCACCAACTTCTCTATGTTTATTATCGGTATCCGCTTGATTATGTTCATGACAAGTAAGGCATGAAAAAACAGTATAGTCGTTTCCGTTAGTATGACAATCTGAACAATTGCTCCATGCTTCTCTATGGCTGCCAGAATAGATGGGGAAGAACTTATTATCATGATCGAATGTTGCCGGTGTCCACCCGTCAATAGTATGACACAATTGGCAATCATGAGAGAAGCCAAGAGCAGTATGTGAAGGATTTGTTGTTTCATTATAGTTATTTTGATGACAACTGTAACAATCCGGTGATAACCCAGCAAAGCCATCTTGACTATGACATTCATAACAATCTGTAATTGCATGTCCACCGGTAAGAGGGAAGAAATCATGCACAATCCCTGCTCCTATCCAAGAGGGATAACTCTGGTTATGACATTCGGTACAATCCGTGGAATAATTTGCACTGACATGATCTGGATTTTTTGCAGACAGATAATTGTCCATATGACAATCACTGCATTCAACACCCAGAGGTTGAAAATTCAATAGTGAATTAGATACATGACATTCACTGCAGTCCGATGTTTGGTGTGAGCCGAGAAGCGGGAATCTGCTCATTCTATGAATTCGTAAAATATCGCTTACAATCCAGCTAGTTGTTGTATGGCAGTTTGCACAATCAAAACCGACAGAATTTTCATGCACATCTGTATGACAACTTTCACAATCGGTAGATGTGTTCTTAAATTTAAGATCAGTATGACATGATGAACAATTTACATCTATATGCTGCCCAAATAATTTAAACTTTGTTGAGCTGTGATCAAATTTAATTTTGTTCTTATCAATCTTCCAACTTTCTGTTGTGTGACAGAGTAAACAGTCAAGTTCAAAATCCTTTCCGTGAGGAGAATCTTGCCCAAACAATTGAATAGCACTAATAAACAGTAATACTACAAGTGACAGCTTTTGCATGTTATATCTTTAAATTTATATTTTACAATTTTATTGTCGTTAATAATTTCTTCTTTATGACACTTATTACATGATAAGTTTTTATGCGAACCATCAAGTTTGAACCTTGCTTGATCATGATCAAAATTTACAGCACTCCAATCATTTGGTGAATGACATTTGGAACAATCATTCAAGTAGTCTGCTTCAAACTGATCATTATGCTGATCTTTATGACAAGTTTTACAATCGTGAGATAATTTACTAAAAATAAATGATTGTTGATTATCAATAAAATGACAATTACTACATTTTACTTTTTCGTGCTTCCCTATCAATTTAAATTCTGTTTTATCGTGATCAAAATTAACTTTATCCCAAGAACCAGAATTATGACATTTCACACAAAGTCCTTTTTCATCACTATATTTTAAGATCAAATCCCCATGAATATTTTCGTGGCAAGTGATGCATTCAGTATTTTTAAAAGTAAATGTCCACTTAGAATCGTTTAGATGACATTTGCCGCAGGGTACAGCAAGGTGTCCGCCAAGAAGTGCGAACTTTGTTTTTGAATGCTTATCCAATGTGAAATGCGAAGGAGTAAAACTGCTCTCAGTATGGCAGACTGAACAATCCTGCTGAATGCCGTTTTTTGTAAATTCACCTTTATGGTAATCTGTATGACAATCATAGCAGTTTTTAGATTTCAACTTTACCGAAACACCTTTAATATGACACTGGTTGCATTTCAAATTGTTGTGAGCATCTTTTAAAATGAATCCGGTTTTTGAATGATCAAACTTCTTATCATTTTTTATAGATTTAAATGATTGTGTTGTATGACACTGCGTACAATTGTCTCCAAATTTTCCCAAGTGAATATCTTTATGACAGTCGATACATTGACCAAACTTCGCAATCCTGAAGTTCTGAAATTCTTTGCCATTCCTCTTACCAATATTATGGCACTGTTCACATTTTATATTTTTGTGAGCCCCGGTTAATTTGAACTTGGTTTCAGCATGATTAAATCCGGCAGTTGGTCTCCACTTCTCTGTGTTGTGGCAGCTTTGGCAATTTGAATTTTTCAAAGTCCCTTGATGATAATCCTCATGACAGCTTTGGCAATTCTGCTGTAAACCTAGATAAGTATCTTTTCTATCTTTTAATTCCTTCGACTTAATAAATTTTGATTGATGGCATGATTCACATTTGATTTTTTTATGCTTTCCTTTTAGTGTAAAGCCTGTTAAAGTATGATCGAATATTTTTTTATTGAATCTTATAATTGTAAAATCTCTGCCGAAATGTTCTCCATGACATTTTACACATTCTTTATTCTTAACTTCTGATGACGAATGATATCCCTTATTAGAATTTATCAGTTGGTTTATTTCAGTATGACAATCCAAGCATTTTTTATTTTCTACTTTGTCTCCTAAAATATGACATTTGGTGCAGTGGCTTATTCCTTCCAATGATTTATGCGCAGATGTAAGATCTCCAGGTGAGATTTGTGCCCACAGAATATTAATAAAACTTAGGAGAAAGAATAATATTTTAATAATTTTTATCATCATTTATGTTACAACATTGCTTCACCATGCCTCATGGTAATTTTAATTCCAACATGTTCAAGAAACTTTGTCGGAATTTCACCTCCAATAAAAATATAAACAAGTTCATTCTCTACGTTTATTGTTTCCTCATTATTTATTTTCAGTTCTACAGAATCGTCCAATATTCTTGTTACAGTAGAATTATATAGCATATTGATCGAGTTGTTTTCAATTCTATCACTAATCCTTTCCAGATTCTTTGGTTTGATTCTGTTGAAACTTCCGTTCCTATAAGAAAGAGTGACATTATTATCCTCGTCCGAAAGTATCATTGCAGCTTCAACAGCAGAATCGCCGCCGCCAACAACCAGTATATTTTTATTATGGATCAGTTCCGGCTCGAGTAAACGATATGCAACTTTTTCCTTTCCTTCGCCGGGTACGCCTAATTTTCTCGGTGTGCCCCTTCTGCCGATAGCTAAGATAACCTTTTTTGTAGTGTATTCATTCTTAGTAGAAATAACTTTGAATGTATTATTAAACTTCTGAATTTCATTTACTTTCTCATTTTCACTCACGGATATATTATTTAATTCTAAGACTTTTAACCATATGTCGAGCAATTCTGATTTTGATGTCTCAACCAGCTTAAGTTTTCCATACAACGGCAGATCCATTGGTGAGGTCATTACAATTTTTGCACGGGGAAAAGTAAAAACTGTTCCGCCTAGGGAATCTTGTTCCAGCGTTAAAAATCTTAATCCATTTTTCTTCGCTTGCAGCGATGCCGAGATTCCCGCCGGACCAGAACCTACAATAATTAGATCATAATCTGCTTTCCCACTTTTATCCAAAGTCTTTGTTAAATTATCAACAGCCTGTTTTCCTTGTTCAACTGCATTTTTGATCAACCCCATCCCGCCAATTTCACCGGCAATAAAAATTCCAGGTATGCTCGTTTCAAAATTCGGATTAACATGAGGGAGCTGAACGCCTCTTTGTTCAGTTCCAATATGCAGGGAAATAGCGCCTACGGGGCAGGCAATAAAACAAGCGCTATGCCCAACACAGCGCGAAGCATTTATCGTTGTTGCCTTACCATTCCGTATGCCTAGCACATCCTTTTCGGGACAAGCTCTGATGCATGCCCCGCTTTTGATGCACAAGTTAACATCAACGACCGGATGCAGTGAAACGGGTTCATGAGTCCCCATCTTTTTTGCTTTCTTGATCTTTTCCTCAACAATTTTAGATTCCTTTTTCTGTTTATGTATATACATGTAAAAGATAAAAATAAAAAGAACCCCGACAGATCCATAGATCATTATATTTTCAAGTAATACTTCCATAGCTTAAAAAATCCACCTAGAACCAAATGCTAATGTGATAGCAACATGGACAACCATAATTACAAGCATTAAAATTGCGAATGGGAAATGAATAATATGCCAATAGCTGAATAATTTTTGAGTCGTTTTTAAAAGTGATAAACGGCGGTTTAATTTTAATTTTGCTTTACACATTTTTTTAACTTCTCTAATATTTTTACGGGGGACATTACTTTTCTTTAAGCTTATTGTAATTTCGTTGAGAGCGCTTCTATCCTCCCAAAAACCTTTGATCATAATAGGAAGTAAACTCAATATATTTATCGCCTGGCTTTCGTTACCTGAATAGTTATCGAGCCTATTAATAATAGAGTCATCCAAATTATATTTTTGTCGTAATTGGTGACTGAGATCATAATTTAGCTCTCTGCTTTCTTCAAAACTTAATTCAACACCGTCAATAGAACGCGGCATTTGAAGATAAATATATCGACCAATTATTCCGCTGAGCACAACTGCTACCATACTCCAAAAGCTTATTGAAACGATTCCCCCGAATTTGAATGCTGTATGAAATAATATCAGAAGTGGACCAAGTGTGCATAGGAATATGTGAAATTCAAGCCAATGTTTCAATAATCCCAACCGAGCAAATCGTTTCACCCTTTTTCTTATAACATAGCTGGTAACTCCAATCAATAACAAAAGTGTTCCAATAATTCCATAACCATGTCCTATACTTCCGCTAGGTTTAAGCGATCTATAATCTTCGTGAAAAAATCTTTCGGTTAAAGGTGTGGTGTAAAAATCATACCCTATGAAAATAATTACACCTAAGGTAGCTAAAATGATAACAATAAATAATGAGATGTATATCGCATGAACTCTACTAGTCAAAATCAGCCTTCGTTAGACTATCTATAATAAGATAAAATGTTTCTTTTGTAAATATACTATATTTATCACCAAAATGGTTGTTTTTTAAAAACAGCAACAGGTTCAACACTAAAGTGTGCCAATATTTTCACTCAAAAAATATTTAAATAGTGTTTCTATTTTAATATATTATAAAACCGAATAACAACTTTAAGCTACCACAATGAAAAAAGTAACAGAACCAAGATCAGCTTTCCAAGAATTTTTCGAATCAGAATCTTCCTCGGGTATTCTTTTAATTGTTGTAACAATTATCGCTCTAATTGTAGCTAATTCACCGTTAAATGAATTATACACTAGTATACTGCATGCAAAATTTTCCATTGGGTTCCCCGGCGCAATGGTAGATATGTCGGTACATCATTGGATAAACGACGGGCTGATGGCAATATTTTTTCTGGTTATCGGTCTTGAAATCAAAAGAGAGCTTGTCAGCGGTGAGTTATCAAATTTCAGATCGGCTATTCTGCCTATTGTTGCAGCAATAGGGGGAGCAGTTATTCCGGCTGGAATATTCCTTCTGTTTAACTCAGGTAATGAATTCCAAAATGGCTGGGGAATTACAATGGCAACGGATATTGCATTTGCCGTTGGTATACTCACCATTCTTGGCTCACGTATCCCGCTCTGGGCAAAGGTTTTTCTATCAGCTCTCGCTGTGGTGGATGATCTTATAGCTGTTTTAGTGATTGCAATTTTTTACACTGCCGATATAAATATCACCGCCCTTCTGATTGCCGGGTTAAGCTTGATCGGGTTAGGAATTCTAAGTTGGAGGAACGTTTCTTCTCTGGCTCCTTATCTTTTTTTTGGAATGATCCTATGGTTTGCAATTTTGACATCAGGCGTTCATGCTACAATAGCCGGCGTTCTTTTGGGATTCATGATCCCGATATCTAGAAAAGAGAAGGATGAAACACTGGCAGAAAAAGCAGTTGAAGGCGTTACTCTATTTAAAAGATCATTCGATAAAAGTACTGACAAAGAGAAAAAGGAAATAAAATCAGAAGCTCTGAATTTTTTAGAGGATATAATTGTAAAAGCAGAATCTCCACT
>QILJ01000006.1 GCA_003233295.1 Ignavibacteria bacterium
GGCACATTCCGCCCCGCTAAGGAACCTTAGCAGGTGGCTCTCCGGGAGATTGTTGAAAATTGAATATTATACGGAGAGGTGCCAGAGTGGTGAATCCGGAATGTGTCACAGGCACATTCCGCCCCGCTAAGGAACCTTAGCAGGTGGCTCTCCGGGAGATTGTTGAAAATTGAATATTATACGGAGAGGTGCCAGAGTGGTAAGGTGTTAACGAGGAAACTCGTTCGAGGGTTCGAATCCCTCCCTCTCCGCATCTAACAGCTAGCACGAGGAACCTCGTTTCTAGCTTTACAAAAACCACATTCGTCGCAATGTGGTTTTTGTATTTTTGACGAATTATTTTACTTAATTCATGAAAACTTTACTTTTATCTTCATATCCCATATACTCGGGATATGAAACTTCACACTCCCCGAGAACCAGAGCATGTAAAAGATTGGATCCGCTCTGTTGAAAAAATGACTTCGAAAGACCCACGAATTAAGTGGGAAAATCTTAATGTTTGGTATGGACTCGAGCTTCCTAAATACTTGTGGTCTGAATGGAAAGATGAATTAAAACCATCTGGTTTTAATTGGCAAACATTCCTAAGGCTACTTAAACATCGAACTGACGCGGTTCTTTTATGGCACAGAGGGGTGTATACATGGAAACAACTTATTGAAAAAATTACTGAATTGATTGAGGGCCCTATGGGACAAGAAATCGTAAAGAAGAAATAATCATGGCGAGAAATTATGTTGCAAGAAATTAACTGGAACAATTTTAAGGCGAAATTTAACGGCAAGGAAAACGAAGCCTTCCAACATCTTTGCTATTTGCTTTTTTGTAAAGAGTTCAGTAAGGATTCTGGCATCTCAAGGTTTAAAAATCATGCAGGTATTGAAAATGATCCAGTTGAGAAGGACGGACAAATAATTGGTTGGCAAGCTAAATTTTATACTGCAGGATTATCTGCGAAAAAGAAGTCAGACTTTACAAAATCAGTTGATACTACAAACACAAGGCACCCGAATGTGAATCGGATAATATTTTATATAAACGAAGATTTCGGGCAGAACCCCAAAGGGACGGATCCACAATACAAAAAAGAAATTGAAGATTACTCAAAATCTAAAGGTATCGAGATTGAGTGGAGAACGGCAAGTTATTTTGAATCCCCATTTGTTTGTGAGGAGAATTTTAGTATTGCACAATATTTTTTTAGTCTGAAGAAAGGAGTAATTGCTTCAATCAAATCCTTATCTAGCCACACAGAGTCATTATTGAAACAAATACAATCGGAAATAGCTATTAATGATGCTGTGATTAAGTTGGACCGGTCGGTTGTAATTAGTGAGGTGAAAGAATCGCTAACCAATTTTCCATTACTTATACTGAGTGGTAATGCCGGAGTTGGAAAAACTGCACTTATCAAAGATTTCTACAAGTCTGTAAATACAGAGTCTCCGGTGTTCATGTTTAAGGCGGCTCAATTTAATGGCATTTCGACAGCGGATGAATTACTGAAAAGTTTCGGCGAAATTACTTTATCAGAATTTATAAACGAACATACTGATTTTGATAAGAAAATAATAATTATTGATTCTGCAGAAAAACTGGCTGATATTGAAAATCAGGAAATTTTTCAAACAATCCTTTCTACTCTTTTGAATAATGGCTGGAATATAATTTTTACAGTTAGATATAACTATCTAGATGACCTAAAGTTCCAATTAGAAGAAATATATAACATTAGCCCAAAGTCTTTAAACATACCAAACCTTTCAGCAGATGATTTAGAGAGCGTCTCTTCCGAATACAATTTCCAACTACCAAAAAAAGAAAGACTGCAACAGTTGCTACAGATCCCTCTTTACCTTAACGAGTGGTTGCGAAGCTATAAAGAGGTCGAGCCTGATATTAGTTACCACGATTTCAGAGATCATATATGGAGGGAAAAAATTCAGCATTCAACTTTTCAAAAAGACAATATCCATATCCGGAGAGAGGAGTGTTTTTTGAAAATCTCTAAAGAGAGAGCTAGTCAAGGAGGTTTGTTTGTTAAAACTGATGGCTATGACCATGGAGCTCTATCTAAGTTAAATCAGGATGGAATCATAGGATATGACAATGCTTTTGGCGGTTACTTTATTACACATGATATTTATGAGGAGTGGGCGCTAGACAAAATCATCGAAAGGACATTTTGTAGTGTGCAAGAATATAAGCAATTTTACCGAGAAATAGGAAGCTCTCTTCCTATTCGCAGGGCGTTTAGGAATTGGCTTTCCGATAAGTTGTTTATTAGTAATGAGAAAGCAAAGGAACTTATTGAATTTACAATAGATAACACCCGGATAGATAAGCATTGGAAAGATGAGGCTTTGGTTTCTGTGCTCCTATCAGATTATGCTTGTACATTTTTTGAGCAGTTTGAGGACAGATTATTGAAGAAACCAGAGAAAATTGTCTCTCAAGATAGTTCTTCAGAAATTGTAAGAAGCATTAGTGTTACTTACAACTATGACAATTGTTTGTTGAACAGAGTTCTCTTTCTCTTAAGAATTGCTTGTAAGACTATTGATGAGGATTTCCTGCACCTGCTGGGTGTTACAAAAACCGAAGGAATTGCTCTTAAGACAGTCTTTACAACCCCTAAGGGGAAAGGGTGGGAGTGTGCTATTGCGTTTGTAAATAATCACAAAGAAAAACTACAGTTCCAGTATATGAACGTAATTCTTCCCGTGTTGGATGACTGGAATAATAAAAACAAAGAAGGAGAAGCAACAAGGCACGCCGCTCAAATGGCTTTGTTTTACTATAAAGAATTTACAAAAGAGGAGGGTTCTTATTTTAGCCCTCGTGATAACACAAAAGATAGACTTATTCGAACAATCTTTAATGGATCGTCAGAAATTAAGGATGAACTTGGTGTAATTTTTAATGAGGTCATAACAAAAAAAGATGTTTCTCATCGTAGTCAATATTATGAACTCATTAAGGTCGCCATGGGTCCTCTCTTTGAAAGCGCTGTAATAGCTCAAAATCTTCCAAAAGAAGTTATGCAATTAGCAAATCTTTTTTGGTTTTACACGCCAAGAGAAACTACCAGTTGGCATCCTGATTACAGAAATGATATAGGGCAATATTTTGATTTGGCCGATGAACACCTGGAATATTATCCTGCAAGTGCATTTCAAACCCCAACTTTTAGATTGCTTCAAACGGATCCTAAAGCGTCTGTTGATTTTATCTTGTCTTTTGTGAACCGCGCAGTTGAATACTTTGCGAAATCAGAATTTGCTCAATATGAGTCTGAAGAAATAGACGTTGTCATTGACGAATCAAGTAACACTATCAAGCAGTACATATGCCGCAGAATTTGGAATTTATATCGAGGAACTCAAACAGCTCCGCACCTTTTTGAGTCAGTTCATATGGCGCTAGAAAGATGGTTACTTATGGTTGCAAAAACAGCAACACCAGAGATTCTTGAAGAATGGTGCTTATATCTAATAAAAAACTCTCGTTCAGCATCTATTACTGCCATTGTTGTAAGTATTGTTCTCGCTGAGCCTGCAAAGTTATTTAACATTGCACAAATTTTATTTCGAACAAAAGAATTTTTCTTTTATGATACAGCTAGAATGCAACTTGATATGACAGCGAAGAGTATGTACTCAATTAGCAACGACCGAGAAGGTATGTTTAAAGATGAACGTCTTAAAACCTGCGAGGACAAACATCGTTCCTTCACTCTAGAGAATCAAGCGCTTAGTTACCAGGTTTTTGCAAGTGAGGATGAAGGAGAAGAGGTTGCAAAGAAGAGGCAAGAAATTTTGTGGAAAATCTTTGATGACTATTACGATCGACTCCCAGATAAATTAAAGGAGATAGAAAATGACAAAACATGGAGGTTGTATTTGGCAAGGATGGATAAAAGGAAGATGAATATAACGACAGAAAAGAAAGACGACCAAGTTCTTATAAACTTCAACCCAGATATTGACCCTGAGTTACAAAAATACAGCGAAGATTCGCTAGCAAAAAGTTCAGAAGTTATGAAGTATACACCGCTACAGTTGTGGTCACGTTACAGATTTGAACGCAACGAAAGCGAGTATCAAAAATATCCACAATATAATAATGGTCACAAGCTAATTATTTCTGACACAAAGGAGATTATCAAAGGATTGAAGAATGACGAAAGCGAAGAAAAGACTTTCACTTTGTTTTATCTCCCTGTTCCCCCATATACATGCGCAGTTTTGGTTCGAGATTATTTTAGCCAACTTGATAAGAATGAGAGAGATTTCTGCATAGACACTATTCTTGAATATGCCTCTAAACCATTAAGAGATGAGTATCGTTATCAAATTGGCGACGGAGTTGATGTCGCTATAAAAGTTTTGCCGTCCTTAATTAAGTATTTTCCAAAGAAAATTAAAATAGTAAAAGAGACTTTACTGTATTCTCTCTTCAATTCATATCCAGTAGGAATGAGTGCTCGACTTTCCGACTATGTTGTAGCGGGTATTCTACAGAATATGTGGAAAGACTCTCCAGAGGACGCAAATTCTATGTTTTTGGGGTATCTAATTTTAAAACCAAAGTTTGACGAGATTTCTGAAGTAATAAGAGAAGAAAATCGAAAAAATAATGAGTATGGGTTTTCTTACACTTCCGCAGTGGAGCGTTTTGCGGAGGACTATAAAACAGAGGTTTCAAAGGTTGTTTCTAATCAAGTTACATTTTCAGATATTCCAGACATAAAAAATGCTGAGCCAGAAATACTAATAACCGCGTTTTCCCTCTTACCCCTTGGAACGACAGATAAAGATCACAAACTCTTTGTTAAGGAGATTCTCTCCGTAATTTTAAAGGCGGTAAAGGCAAATGAACGCAGTGAAAGGTTAGATTACTCAGTTGAGCACTTGTTTTTGGAAAAACTTGCTTATTTTGTTTTATCTTCAAAAGAAGATGACATCCAAAGTTATCTTGAACCGCTTATAAACAGCCTCGATGACTCAAAGGAAACATATAAATTTCTTGATGAATTAGTTATTGCTGAGGACGGCTTAAAGAAATGTGAGGAATTTTGGTTTATTTGGGAGCTTTTCTATCCAAAGATCGTTGACTTGTGTAAAAGTGGAAATCAACGATGGTATTTAAAGAATATTATTTGGAGTTATTTATTTGCATCACAGCCCTGGAATAAAGAGGCGGAAGGATGGCACTCTTTTAGAGAGCAGGAAAAATCATTTTTCAAGAAAGTTGCACAAGAGATCGGCGGGTATCCAAGTGTTTTGTATTCTCTTTCAAAACTCCTAAATGAGATAGGGAAAAGTTTCGTTGATGACGGAATTTTCTGGATTAGTGATATTTTAAAAAATAATCCAGGATTGGTATCAAAGGAGTTGGAAATAAATACCGTTTACTATCTAGAAAATATCGTGCGGGGATATATTCTTAGAAATCGACGTAAAGTAAAAACTGACATAACTATTAAAAATAGAATCCTTGAAATTCTTAACTTCTTAATTGCGAAAGAGTCGGCAACAGGATATTTATTAAGGGAGGATATATTATAATCAACCGTTACATTAAAGTTATTAGTTTATCCTCCAGTATGATCTTTCCCTTCTTACAAAACATACTTTGCGTAATTTCGCATTTCTATATTTCTACAAAAACTGAACCTTTTCTGTTATTATAAATTACAACACATTTATGAAAGCGACCGAAATAAAATTAATCGATTTTCTTAAAAAATCACCCCAGTTTGTTATTCCTATTTACCAACGCACCTATAGTTGGAGTGAGAAGGAGTGTTTACAACTATGGGAGGATATTTTACGTACAGGGAGCAATGAAGAAATTACTGCTCATTTTGTTGGATCTATTGTTTATGTGGAAAAGGGTCTTTATTCCGTTGCGAACCAGTCGCAACTACTCGTGATTGACGGACAGCAAAGACTCACCACAATAACTTTATTAATTGAGGCTCTTGCCCGCTCTCTCGGAGACGGTGAGCCAATAGAAGGATTCTCAGCAAAAACACTTCGTGATTATTATCTCATTGATCCGCGCGAAGAAGGAGAAAAGAAGTATAAACTCATTTTATCTCAAACGGACAAAGCGTCGTTAACAGCACTACTCGACAACATTCCTGAGCCACAAGATTCTTCTGTGCGAATTAAGGAGAACTTTGATTTTTTTATCAATAAGATTGCTGAAGAAAAAAATAATCTTTCATCAATATGTAATGGTTTGGCAAAACTTATTATTGTAGATATATCCCTTAATCGCGATCAAGATAATCCTCAACTTATATTTGAAAGTCTAAACTCGACCGGACTTGAACTAAGTCAGGCGGATTTAATTCGCAATTATATTTTAATGGGGCTAGAGCCTGAGCTTCAGTCTAATTTGTACAACCAATATTGGCGGCCGATGGAAATAGATTTTGGACAGGAGGGTTACGCTGTATATTTTGATGGCTTTATGCGACATTATCTTACCGTAAAGACTGGTGTTATTCCAAAAGAGCGCGAAGTATATGAAGCATTTAAACAACACGCGCATTCCCAAAAGGACTCAGGCGTTGAGGCGCTTGTTGCTGATATTAGAGCTTTCGCTAAATATTACTGTGCCATGGCCCTTAATGCTGAAACCGATTCAGAATTAAAAATGACCTTTCATGATCTACGAGAATTAAAAGTTGATGTTGCGTTCCCATTCTTGCTAGAGCTCTATCATGATTATGACAAACAAATTCTTTCCGCAGATGAGTTATTGAAAATTGTGCGCCTAGTAGAAAGTTATGTATTTCGTCGTGCCATATGTAGTATACCAACTAATTCAATGAATAAAACATTTAGCAATTTTTCTCGCAATTTGAAAAAAGATCGGTATTTGGAGAGTGTCCAAGCAAACTTTTTACTTCTTCCGTCTTATAGACGTTTCCCTGATGATGAAGAGTTTAAGCGAGAAATTAAACTAAAAGATATTTATAATTTTCGTAGCCGAAGCTATTGGTTGCGCCGATTGGAAAATTACGAAAGAAAAGAACGTGTGCCCGTGGCTGAATATACTATCGAACACATTATGCCGCAAAATGAGAATCTATCAGATGAGTGGAAAACAGAACTTGGACCCGAATGGGAGCGTATACAAAATACTTATTTACATACATTAGGAAATTTAACTTTGACCGGCTATAACTCTGAATATAGCGACAGACCATTTATAGAAAAACGAAACATGAAAGGAGGATTTGTAGAAAGCCCACTACGGTTGAACAAAGAAATTGCTGACAAAGAGCATTGGACGGAGCAAGACATACTAGATCGTGCTGAGACATTATCAGAACAAGTGACTAAAGTTTGGCTTGCTCCGGCAGTAGAGCGTAGTATTTTGGACGCATACCAACCCAAAGCAGAAATAACCGAGTATAGTATAGACAATCACCCACACCTTACCGCCGAGCCTTTACAAAGTTTATTTGAAGAATTTCGTAATCAAGTACTGGCGCTTGATCCTTGTGTGACCGAGTCATTTCTAAAATTGTATGTTGCTTATAAAGCGGAAACTAACTTTGTAGATGTTGTTCCACAGGCAAAGCGGTTGCGTCTTTCATTGAACATGGCGTTTTCTGAAATTAATGATCCAAGGGGAATTTGCAAAGATGTATCAGCGCTTGGCCGTTGGGGTAATGGAGATGTAGAAGTCGGTCTCTCAAATATTGAGGACCTACCTTATGTTATGGGGTTAGTTCGCCAAGCATTTGAGAAGCAGATGGGAGACGGATCAAAAACTTAAGTAACTTTTAATAAACCGAATTAATGATATGAGTGATTATTATATTAAATACATTTGGGGTCCGGGCGGACAAGATGGTTATCCTTATCGCAATCAGGCAGGAGAGGAGAAGATAGATTTTGCTGAAGGGCAAGAAAAAGCGGCTCATCGTTTCAGTAAATGCAAGGAATTTTTACTCTATGAAACTAGCAAAAAAGGAGACGGCAATAAAGTGGGAGCAATGACAATTTATGCTCGTGGAACAATCGTTTCTCCCGAAGTGCAATCTGTTGCTATCACTCACGGCGATGAGGCAAAAAGATTTTCGTATACTGTTAAAACACGATTAAGGGCAAGAGTTAATCCCCTATCTTCAAGAAATAATTGCAACACTTTGGTCGAAATCAAGTAAAATCAAAGTGTTATGGCAAAATCACAAAAAGGCGCCGAAAGGCACGGGGCGTTCAAACGCCTAAACTTCAAGGACAGGGTAACCATTGAAAACAGGTATTGCGTGGACAGGAAAGCTTTAACAAGCATAGCGAGAGAATTAGACCGTCATCTCTCAACCATCATCAGGGAGATTGCCGGCAAACCGAGGGTGGGTCGCGGAAAGTATTCGGCCTATTCCGCGCAAGCGAGGGCGTTGGACAACAGCGGGAGACAAGGAAGAAAGAGCAAGTTTGCTTGCGTCCCGTTAAGACAATATGTCGTGGAAAAACTCAAGCTCGGCTGATCCCTGGAACAGGTGGAGATGAGGTTGCCGATAGATTATCCGAGAGACAAGGAAATGAGAATCTCGTATGAGGCGATCTACCGGAACATTTACTCTCAAATACACCGCGGGGGGAACGGAACGGTTAAGAAGGGCTGTGAAGACTTGCGGAAATACCTCCCTCGCAGACACGCCAGAAGGCAGACAAAGGGCTTTAGAAGGGCTCGGAAACTGGAGAGAGAGTCCCTTCTGCCCTCAATCGAAGACAGACCGAAAGAAGTTGACGAAAGAAAGGTCATCGGTCACTGGGAGGACGACACTCTTGTCTCAAGGAAAAGTGCCCGGAGAATTAAGAGTGTCAACGAAAGGGTGAGTGGAGTCGTCTTTTTCGGCAAAACGGAGGATGGGACGGCCGAGGCTTGCGACAATGTCGCAATCAGTCGCCTGAAAAGCGTTCCCGGCCGTTACACCAAGACGCTGACCAGAGATAGGGGTTCGGAAAATTTCAATTACAAGAGAGTTGAAAAAGAAT
>QILJ01000191.1 GCA_003233295.1 Ignavibacteria bacterium
TGATAGGGGTTTTTGAAAACAGTTTGAACTTACGATTTTTTATTAGTTGGAATTCTATGAGTTTTTATCTATTTTTGATTTTGGGAACGTTCCTAAAATAAAAAAACTGGATGACTACCATTATTGATATAGCCAAAGCTACGGGGGTGGGTAAATCCACAGTTTCTCGTGTGATTAATGGAGATGTCAGTGTAAAGACCGCAACCAGAGAGAAAGTAGAGAAATGCATTGGTGAACTTAATTACTCACCGAATCTGATGGCCAGAGGAATGAGGATGAGTAAAACCTTTTCTATTGGTATTGTTTTTCCTGACCTTTCCAATCCATTTTTTCCAGAATGGTATAAAACGATTGATCAGGTAATGGACGGATTTGGTTATATGGGGTATATCTGCATAACTGATCCATTGGGAAGCACTGAGCTAAAAAGACTAGAAGATTTGGCTTCTCGGAATATTGATGGAATAATATTTTCTTCTTATGTCAAGAACCCAGAAGTTTTCACAAAACTCCGTGAACTGTCTAAACATATGGCTATTGTATGTGGAGATTACTTTGCAGCAGGAGAGAGCCTGCCGTATGTCACATATGACGGCAGGAATGGAACAAAGGACGCTGTGAAATATCTAGCCAGTCAGGGAAGAAAGCGTCTTGCATATATTAAAGCTTCAGACGTTTACGATACCACTCAATTTCGTTATCAAGGATATCAAGAAGCTTTGGAGGAATTGAGTTTGCCATTCTCTCAAGAACTAGTTTATGAGGGGGATTTTCAGTTGGCGGATGGGGTAAATGCAGCTGATTATTTCATGAGTCTGTCCAATCCGCCTGATGCGATCCTAGCGGCCACTGATTTAATGGCCTTGGGTTGTTTGCAGCGCTTAGGTGAACTAGGTGTAAACGTGCCAGGCGATGTGGCCCTTTTCGGGTTTGATAATATTAGTCTGGCTAAAGAATCAAAACCAGGATTGAGTAGCGTCAATCTGCCCATAGAATCAGTGGCAAAAAAGACGGTAGCGTTGTTGATGGATCAGATTAATAATGAAAATAAGCTATCATCTGAAATATTACCATGCGAACTGGTCATTAGGGCATCTACCGAAGGTTGAATAAAACGTGAATTGACAACAAAGAACTGAAATAATAAAAAAAATGGGAACGTTCCTTTTAATTTTCTTAAACTAGAATATTGCGAAATAGAAATATGAAAAAGCAAATTGAATCGACAATCACTGTCCTTATCATATATGCACTTCCAATAGGAGAGGTGGCATTCACCATTCCAGAAGCAGCTGGTTACAAATTTCAGAGATATCAGGTATTGGATTGATGGAGGTAGAGAGGTAATACGTAAAAATAAATCTAAGTATGAGTGCATTTAAACTAATTGACTATATCATTTTTGGGAGCTACTTTGTCACGGTAATAGGCATTGCCCTATATGTATCCCGTAAACCGAAAGATCATGAACGAAGTGCTGAAGATTATTTTCTAGCAGGTAGAACCTTACCCTGGTGGATAATTGGCGCATCACTCATTGCCTCAAATATATCTACTGAGCAGATCATTGGCATGAATGGAACCGCTTTTGAAAGTGGGATTGCTGTTGTTTCCTACAGCCTTATTGGAGCTGCTGTTTCTATCCTTATAGTTGGAAAGTTCTTTTTGCCAGCCTTCCTCAAGATGAAGATATACAGTATGCCAGAGTTTCTGGAAAAGCGATACGACAAGCGTGTCAGTTCTAGTATGAGTATTTTTTGGATATTGGTTTATGTATTTGTGAACCTTACTTCAGTGTTGTCTCTGGGTGCGATTACTCTTGAAGCTGTACTGGGTTTTCCTATTTTGTATAGTATTATTGGATTGGCCCTGATATCAGCCATTTATACAATCTACGGTGGGTTAGCTGCTGTTGCCTGGACTGACTTTATTCAAGTAGGTGTGCTCATATTAGGTGGAATTGCGGTAGTTTGGATTGGCCTAGATGAAGTATCGGGTGGCAATGGAATCACCATCGGGTTTCAGGAATTGATATCAGTCAATCCAGATAAATTTCACACCATACTACCTGCCGATCACGAAGAATTGCCCTGGACGGGCATATTTTTTGGCGGGCTGTGGATTGCAGCATTGAGTTACTGGGGTTGCAATCAATACATTATTCAGAGAGCCTTGGCGGCCAAAAGCCTAGATGAAGCCAAAAAAGGTTTGTTGTTTGCCTCTTTCCTTTCGTTGATAGTAGCAGTCATAATTGTCCTGCCAGGTGTTATTGCATCGCATCTTTATAGTGATCAAATTACTTCGCGGGATCATGCGTTCCCATTTTTGATTAAAGAACTATTACCATCAGGATATGTAGGATTGGTCATCGCATCACTGATAGCAGCGATTATATCTTCACTCAATTCTATGTGCAACAGTGTGGCGACCATTTTCACAATGGACATTTTCAAAAAGAATATTGATAAGGAGGCCTCCAACGAAAAACTAATAACAGTTGGAAGGATTACTACGGCAGTAGCTTTAATTCTGGCGGTCATAATAGCACCTTCTGTCGCTCAAATGGGTAAGCTATTTTCGTTCATTCAGGAATACACTGGATTCGTGACACCAGGAGTACTTTGTATTTTCTTGTTGGGCTTATTCTGGAAAAAGGCAAATGGAAATGGCGCATTGGTAGCCATTTTGTTGACCATTCCGGTTTCAATGGCGTTCAAATTTTTTACTCCTGAAATAGCATTCTTGAACCGTATGATGCTCACGTTTATCATATTGGTAGTAGCGCAGGTTGCGGTGAGTAAAATGACTGAAGCGAAGGAAACAGAGCTCAGTATTGATAAATCTGTCTTTAAAGAAGAATCATCCATGGCTTTCAATATTGGGGCACTTGTAGTGATTGGTATTGTCGCTATGATTTACCTTGTATTTACCTGATGTGAAATAAAGTGATAAAAATCAACAACCTCGGGGTAGAGCCTCCGAGGTATGAGTTCGGCTAAAATTTAGTTATTCGATACAATCATCAGCCGTCCCGCCATTGCGGGAAAGCTTTTAAATTCCACTTAGTGGGCAAAAATCAAGATATAATGAGATATTCAAAATTCCCTAAATCTGAAAATCAAGTAAGCAAGATTGGGTATGGCGCCATGGGACTTGCCGGATGGTTTGAAAGTCAATCTGAAGCCGAAATGGAATATTCAGTATTGAACGCATTAGAGAAGGGGGTTAATTTTATAGATACCGCCCGTGCATATGGTGAATCTGAAAGGATCATCAGTCAGGCACTTAAAAAATGGACTGGAGAGAGACCATTTATTGCTACGAAAGTGGAATCCCTTGGTCCCGACAATACCAGGTGGGCAATTCCATCTGATGTGAATGAAACCTTTCCAAAAGGTCATATCAGGAAAAGTACAGAAACCTCATTGAAGACCTTAGGGTTGGAGCAGGTTGATTTGCTCCAATTACATCTGTACTGGCCCAACTGGGGTACTTCCGGTTACTGGATGGATGAGTTGCAGCAAATGAAAGAAGAGGGGAAAGTGCGATACATTGGAATATCCAACCCCGATTGTAGATGTGATACAGCTTTGCCGTTGGTATCAAGTGGTTTGATTGATTCTGTTCAAACTATTTTTAATGTTTTTGACCCAACGCCATTGGATTGTTTGGTGCCAGTTGCGCAACAAAATAATGTGGCCATTATTGCGCGTTGCATTATGGATGAAGGTGGTTTAAGTGGATTCCTGACCGAAGAAACTGAGTTTTTAGAAACCGACTATAGGAAGACTTTTTTTGAATGTGTCCCTAGGGATATGTACATCGAAAAGGTCAATGCTTTGAAAGAATACATTCCCAAGTATGCAAGTAGCTTGGCCGCTTTGGCAATAAAATTTGTAGCCCATCATCCTGGAGTGACGACAGCATTGACCTCTATGCATGTGGCGAAATATGCCGATATGAACATTGCTGTAATGGACGAAGATCGTCTGCCAGAAGAAGTTTTTCAGGAGATCAGAAAATTTCATCGCTGGACAAGAAATTTCTATGCTGATAAGTGTTGGGATCGTGATGCTGTTGGTGGGACTTTAAGTGTTTGATATGAATAAGAAACAACTAGATACAATAGTTAAATGGGAACACCTTCTTCCTGAAGAGTTTCTCCAGAGACAACAAGATCAGCCCACAGTGTATTTGCCACTGGGTATTTGCGAGCCGCATGGTCACATTGCACCATTTGGGTTGGATACTATAAAGGCAGAATATCTCTGTGAGGAGGCGGCCAAAAGATTCGGAGGGATAGTTGCTCCGACTTTGGGTTATCAAATCCATGAAGCTGGATATCATGCCCAATGGTTAGAAGAGGTGGTAGGTGAAGTAAACCCTCGGATGACAGCCATGCCACCGGAAGTGATGCTTAAATTTTTTATTTACCAACTAAGGGCATTTACAAATGCTGGGTTTAAATCTATTTTGGTCATTACAGGACATGCAGGTGGAAATCAGAAAGACTATCAACTAGTGGCCAAAACGTTTATGAAAGAAGTAGATGTTGATGTAGTGGTAATGGCCGATCCAGAACTTGTTGAAGGAAAATATGAAGGAGACCATGCCGGGAAATACGAAATCTCCCAGCTATTGCATTTACGTCCTGACCTTATGTCCATAGATAGATTGGAAAGAATAAAGTCTGATTCGCTTGGGCAGTTTGCACAGGGATCGGATGCGAGTGAAGCAACTGCTGAGCTAGGCAAAGAAATTATTGAAGAAAGTTTGGGTGAGATGAACAGGATAATTGATCAATTCAATAACTCACAAAAACAAGGCAATGAACAGCTGATGACCTATGCCGAGACAGAGCATATTTGGAACAAGATATTGCAACAAAAGAAGGATTGGGTAACACTTTCACCAAAAGAAGGACAGACAGCTGTTTCCCAACAATCTCAGTGGTATCCATACGAAAGAATTAAATAACATGGAAGAAGTAATACCTAAAAAGGACTATAGTTTACTCGGAGAAGAGTCGCTCAAAGCAGTTCAAAGTGGACTGGCTGAAGCTGTTTGGTACACGGCTCCTGTACCCAGAGATAAAATGCGTGAATTGCTGGTACGAAGAAATGGCCCAGCTATTATTGATACATTGATTTGGTTTGGGCTGATCATAGGATCGGGATACCTAATGTATGTGCTCTGGGGTACCTGGTGGGTGATTGCACCAATTATGGTTTACAGTGTACTTTACGCGTCATCATCAGACGCTAGATGGCATGAGTCTAGTCATGGAACAGCATTCAAGACTGATTGGATGAACAATGTCTTATATGAAGTTGCTTCCTTTATGATATTCAGATTATCGGTTAATTGGAGATGGAGCCATACCCGACATCATAGCGATACCATCATTGTTGGACGAGACCCTGAAATTGCTTCACCAAGACCACCAGATATTAAGGGTATCATTCTCAATCTATTTGCAATCAAAAGTGTGCCTCCGGAATTCAGAAGATGGATGCTCAACATAGTGGGAAAATTAGATGAACAAACGAAGCAATACATTCCTGAATCAGAACATTCGAAAGTATTCTTGGTAGCTCGAATCTGGGCACTGATTTACCTCTCAGTAATTGGTGTGGCGCTATATTTCCAGACATGGTTGCCGTTGTTTTATGTAGGCGTACCCACATTCATCGGTTCCTATATGGTTGTAGTTTATGGCCTAACCCAGCATGCGGGGTTAGCAGAAAACGTACTTGATCACCGATTGAATTGCCGTACAGTTTATATGAACCGAATCCATCGGTTTTTGTACTGGAACATGAACTACCACCTAGAGCATCACATGTTTCCATTAGTACCTTACCATAATTTACCTAAGCTGCATGAGTTGATCAAAGATTATTGTCCCAAGCCATACAACGGGTTAGTGGAAACCTATAAAGAAATTATTACCACGCTTTTCAAGCAAGTAAAAGACCCATCGCATCATGCAGAAAGAAAGATTCCGTTGCATGCCGAAAGTGCAGTGCATGACAATACGCATCGGTTTGCGAGTACCAAGAGTAAAGAAAAAGACGGTAAATTGATGGTATGCGGAATCGATAACTTACCCAAAGGAGAGGTGGTTCGGTTTGATTGTGATGGAGATACTTTTGCTGTCTATCGAACTAGCAAAGATCAGTACTATGCTACAGATGGCATTTGCACACATGGGAGCACCCATCTTGCTGAGGGTTTGGTGATTGGTGATCAGGTTGAGTGCCCCAAACACAATGGTCGGTTCAGTGTAGTAGATGGCTCGGTACAACGACCACCGGTCTGTGCTGCGTTGCGTACTTATGAAGTCTCTGTTTCTGAAGACAATATTTGGATTGACCTTAACACTGCTGGAGGGGTAGGTAAAGCTGAATTGGAAAAGACCGTTACTTATAAAGTAATAAGCAATGACAATGTAGCGAGCTTTATCAAGGAACTTGTTTTGGAACCATCAGGTGAGCAGACTATTGATTATAAACCAGGAGAGTACATTCAGTTGGAAATTCCTGTTTTCAATACTGCGTTTGAGCATTTGCAAATCAATGAGCCTTATGATCAGGTTTGGTTTGAAGAAAACCTATTTCGTCTCCACGCCACAAATCTGATCAAAATCAGAAGGAACTACTCGATGGCAACTAATCCTGAGAAGGATAGTCAATTGAAATTCAATGTGAGAATAGCGCTACCGCCAGAGGGAATGAATTGCTCGGCTGGTGTGGGATCGACTTATGTATATTCCTTAAAACCTGAAGATGAAGTAAGTCTTATGGGATCATTTGGGGATTTCCATATAAAAGAAAGTGAAAAGGAAATGGTGTATATAGGCGGAGGAGCAGGAATGGCTCCTTTGAGGTCTCACATTGCTCATTTATTTGACACTCAAAAAACTGAAAGAAAAGTAAGCTACTGGTATGGGGCTAGATCAAAACAGGATATTTTCTATGAAGATTATTTTGAAAATCTAAAAAAGGAGCATAAGAATTTCAGTTTTAATATAGCACTTTCAGATGAAGAGGACTCTGATAACTGGGAAGGTCATTCTGGGTTCATACATGAAGTGGTATTGAGAGAGTACCTTGCCGATCATCGGGATATAGACAATATTGAGTTTTACTTATGTGGCCCTCCTATAATGATCACGGCTTGCCAGAACATGTTAAAATTTCTTGGCGTGAACGAAAAACAAATTGCATTTGATGAATTCTAAAACAAGCATAGTTGAAACAAGTTTTGGGCGCACTCCTTCGGGAGAGCAGGTCTCCCTTTTTATAATATCAAGAAGAGATGGCTTAAAAGCTTGCATTACAAATTTTGGAGGTATTGTTACGGAACTGCATACCAAGGATCAATATGGAAATTATGAAGATGTTGTTTTGGGGTTTGACAACATTGAAACTTACTTAGAAGAAAACATATATGCAGGAGCCATAGTTGGTCGAATCGCTGGAAGACTAACAAACGGACAATTAAGAATACGAAACAAAACATATCAATTACCTCAAAATGAAGGTCAAAATCATCTTCATGGGGGTATCGAAGGTTTGGATAAGAAAGTATGGGAAGCGGAAATTATTGAAAGCAATGAAGGTCAATCTCTTAAATTGGTTTTGTTAAGTCCTGATGGGGAAGAGGGTTATCCTGGAAACCTACATGTAGAAGTTGAATATTCTTTAACTTCTAAAAACGGACTAAGAATTTACTTCAAGGCGACTACTGATCAGCCTACTCCCGTTTGCCTAACCAATCATTCCTATTTCAATTTGGCAGGGGCTGGAAATGGGAATGTGCTCGATCATCAAATAGCAATTGATTCTCAAGCCATTGTTGAGGTGGATCAAAATATGATCCCTACCGGAAAAATGTTAAATGTAGCGAGTACATCGAATGACTTGAGAAAACCTGTTTGTCTGGGTGATATAGTCGAAGATATTCATTTATCCCATGGTGCTAATTATATTACTGAAGGAGATGGAGAATGCCATAAGGTAGCCGAGTTGGTACATCCGAATTCTGGCAGAAGAATGGAGGTTTGGTCTACCACGTCCAGTATACAATTATATACTGGAAGATATTTGAATACTAAGAAAGGTAAGGCAGGTAAAAATTATAAAAAGTTCAGTGGATTATGTTTAGAATGCCAGGGATTTTCGGATGCTCCTAACCATGATACTTTTAAATCCATCATCCTGAATCCAGAAGAAGAGTTCACTCAGTCAGTTGAATACCGCTTTATAACAGCTAAATAAGCCATTGATTTTTTTATCCTTGTATTTTCCGAACTAGGGCTCCTCGCTAAAGTCATTCTGTGAATGATTTTAGCGAGGAGCCAGCTTGTAGTATTAGCTCCTGATGGTAAGACCATGCACTTGGGCATCAAATATATCGAGCGCACCGAGATTGGATGGTCAGAAGTAAAAAGCCTTGGGCCCATGTTTGACCGGGAAGCCTGGGGTATTATGCGCCTGTCGGCATCCGTCAAGGGCACCTATGTTTTTGACGATTATAAAAGCAACGATGTAATCCGCATATCAACGCTCAATTTAGGTTAGAATCAAAGATTCTACTCGATTTGCTTTACCCGCTGCTTATAAAGAAAAATATACTGGTCACGGTGGTGCCACCCATAATAGTGAATCTATGATTACCTAAAATCCGCAAACTTTAAATTTTGATTTTTAAATCTACAAAAGAGGGTACATTTTCATAATCGACATATGAAGTGCTTCATTTTTGCTAAAATTACAACTTTAGTGATATTAATTTTTGACTTAACAGATTTCAGCATTTTATTTTTCCCAATAGGGTCTTCTTTCTTTTCAGGTGTATACGTTATACAAACGTATTGGAAGCAATGAAAAAGAACGTTACAGACAAGCTTATTCAAAAATACATCAGAAAAGAATGTACGGAAGAAGAAAATGATTTAGTTGGAAACTGGCTGACAGATGCCAAGAACAAGGTGTCTGTTAATAAACTACTGAAATCGCAATGGAAAAATTCTGATTCTTCTAGCTATAAAAATGAGTTTAATCCTCATGCTTTATTAGACAAAGTGCATACTGCAATACA
>QILJ01000495.1 GCA_003233295.1 Ignavibacteria bacterium
AGAGGAAATTATACTTTGGGAATAAAAGAACAGATCATATTCCCTGAAATAGATGTTGATAAAGTAAACAAAGTTATCGGTATGGACGTAACTTTTGTTACAACTGCAAAAACTGACAATGAAGCATACGAACTGCTTTTAGCATTCGGTATGCCATTTAAGAAAAAATAAATTTAGGTAAGGTTTTTTTATGGCAAGAAAATCAATAATAGCTAGAGAAGCAAAACGACGTAAAGTTGTTGAAAAATATGCTGAAATAAGAAAAGAACTGAAAGAAAAAGGTGATTATGAAGGTCTTCAGAAATTACCAAGAAATGCTTCTCCGGTTAGATTAAGAAACAGATGCATGATGACAGGAAGACCTAGGGGTTATTACAGAAAATTTGGAATTTCAAGGCTGGTTTTTAGAGAAATGGCTTTAAAAGGTGAAATTCCAGGAATTAAAAAATCTAGTTGGTAAAATAGTAGGAGAATTGAAATGCCAGTTACTGATCCAGTTGCTGATTTTTTAACAAGAGTTAGAAATGCTGCAAAAGCGAAAAAGAGATTTGTTGATATTCCGGCTAGTAATATGAAAAAAGGTATTGCGGAAATATTGAAAGAATCAAAGTTTGTAAGAGATTACAACATAATTGAAGATAATAAGCAGAATGTGATAAGAGTTCACTTGAAATATGTTGATGGTATACCGTCAATTACAGGTTTAAAAAAAATAAGCACACCGGGCTTAAGAAGATATGTTGATAAAGATAATATCCCTCGCGTTCTTAACGGATTGGGTATTGCAATTATTTCAACATCGCAAGGCTTGGTTACAGACAAGCAGGCAAGAAAGGCAGCCATTGGCGGTGAAGTTATTTGTCACATTTGGTAAAATATTTGAACGGAGAGATTAAGTGTCACGAATAGGTAAAAAACCAGTAAATATTAAAGATATTACTTTTACTCAGAATGGTAGAAACATTACTGTTAAAGGTAAATTAGGCGAATTATCGATGTCCTTGCCTAATAACATAGAAGTTGAAGTTCATGAAGATGAAATTGCAGTAACGAGACCTAATGATCAGAAACAGAATAGAGCTTTACATGGTTTAACACGTGCTTTATTGCAGAATATGGTAACCGGTGTTACGGAAGGTTATACCAAAACGTTAAATATAGTTGGCGTTGGTTATAAAGCTGAACTTAAAGGTAAAAATTTGTTGTTAACTATTGGTTATTCACATCCAATTTACTTTGCTCCTCCGGATGAAATAACTCTTGAAGTTCCGACAACAACACAAATTATTATCAAAGGAATTGATAAAGAATTAGTTGGACTTGTTGCAGCAAAGATTAGGTCATTCAGAAAACCTGAACCTTATAAAGGAAAGGGTATTAAATATAGTGACGAAATTATTGTTAAAAAAGCTGGTAAAACTGCTGGTTAATTTTTAGGATTAGGAGATTTGAGTTAAAAAATGTTAAAAAGAGATAAACAAAGAAAAACACGTAGAATATTAAGAGTACGGAAAAATATTTTTGGAACTAGCGACAAGCCTCGTTTAACTGTATTTAGAAGTTTGAATCATATGTATGCCCAATTGATTGATGATACTCAAGGTAAAACATTGGTTTCGGCATCAACTTTGTCTAAAGAAATTGCTGATGCTGTTAAAGAAGCTAAATCAAAAACTGAAAAAAGTAAATTGGTTGGTGAACTGATCGGTAAAAAAGCTGTTGAACTTAAAATTGAAAAAGTTGTATTTGACCGAGGTTTGTTTGCTTATCATGGTAGAGTTAAAGCAGTAGCCGATGGCGCTAGGGAAGCTGGATTAAAGTTTTAAAGTATAGTAGCCGGATCGTCTAATGGTAGGACTACGCCCCTTGGAGGCGTCTGTAGAGGTTCGAATCCTCTTCCGGCTGCATTCTAAAAAGAATTTGTTAAGTAAGGGAGTGAAAATTGAAGCCTAAAAAAGTGACTAATGTTGATGGATTAAAAGAAAAGGTTGTGCATATAAACCGCGTTGCTAAGGTGGTTAAAGGTGGTAGAAGATTCAGCTTCAATGCCATTGTTGTTGTTGGCGACGGAAAAGGAAAAGTTGGTGTTGGACTTGGAAAAGCAAACGAAGTTACGGATGCTATTTCTAAAGGAATAGATGATGCAAGGAAAAACGTAAAAGTAATTCCAATAATAAAGGGAACAATTCCTCACCAAATTATTGGCAAATACGGAGCGGGAAGAGTTCTGTTGAAACCTGCTTCTCACGGAACTGGCGTTATTGCCGGCGGCGGAGTTAGAGCAGTACTTGAAGCAGCGGGAATACAAGATATTCTTACAAAATCTTTAGGTTCCAGCAACTCTCACAATCAAGTTAAAGCAACTTTGAACGGATTGTTGAATTTGATAGATGCACGAAAAATGGCGGCTAAAAGAGGCATGGAAGTTAGCGAATTGTTTAATGCCTAATTGAGGAAAACGATGACAAAAAAATTGAACATAACACAAGTTAAAAGTATTATTGACAGACCTAAGAAACAAAAACTTACTATCGAAGCGCTTGGCTTAGGTAAACCGAACAATAGTGTAATTCATAACGATACTCCTCAGATTAGAGGAATGGTAAAAGTAGTATCGCATTTAGTAAAAGTTGAAGAAATTGAAGAATAGGAAATTTGATGGATATTTTAAGTAATCTTAAAAGTGCAAAAGGAGCTACAAAACCGAGAAAGCGAATAGCGCGCGGTGAAGGTAGCGGACGCGGCGGGACTGCAACAAGAGGTAGTAACGGACAAAAATCAAGATCGGGTTATAAATATCGTGCATGGTTCGAAGGTGGACAGATGCCGCTTCAAAGAAGAGTTCCTAAAAAAGGATTCAATAGCCCGTTCAGGGTAAGTTATCAAGCGGTTAATGTATCAAGCTTGCAGAAATTAATAGATGAGAAAAAAGTAGAAGAAGACGTTATAAATGCAGCTGTACTTTATAAAAATGGAATGATTTCAAAAGCTGTTAGCCCATATAAAATTTTAGGCAATGGTGAAATTACATCCAAAGTTGAAGTTGAAGCTCATGCGTTTAGTAAATCTGCAAAAGAAAAAATTGAAAATGCTGGCGGAACAATCAAAGAGATGAAAGATTAATGGCGAATTTACAAGAAACATTTCGGAATATTTTCAAAATACATGAGCTTCGTCAGAGGATTCTCTATACTTTAGCTCTGTTAGTAGTTGTAAGAGTTGGTGCTCATATTACCTTACCTGGAGTAGATTCATATTTGTTATCTGAAGCGATGGCAAATAAAACATCGGATAACTTGTTAGGTTTATATGATCTTTTTGCCGGCGGTGCATTTAGAAATGCAGCAATTTTTGCGCTTGGAATTATGCCTTATATCAGTGCTTCAATTATTTTACAGTTAGGCGGCGCTGTAATTCCTTACTTCCAAAAACTTCAAAGAGAAGGGGAAGAGGGAAGAAAGAAGATTACTCAGTTAACACGTTATGGTACAGTAGCTATTTCGTTTTTCCAAGCTCTTGGTGTTGTTACCGGTGTTATTAATAATTTATCGTTCAACGGTGTTCCTGTTGTTCCTGCTGAAGTTCAAGGTTTTGGTTTTATTTTTACATCTGTAATGATTCTAGTTGCAGGTACAGTTTTTATGATGTGGATAGGTGAGCAGATAACTGATAAAGGGATTGGTAACGGTATTTCATTGATAATATTTATCGGTATCATTAACAGATTTCCGTTTGCGGTATTGGATGAATATCGTCTTATTGCATCTGGGACAAGAAATATTGTTATTGAAATTGTAATACTAACACTCATGGTTTTAATTATTGCCGGTATAGTTCTGGTAACAGAAGGAACACGAAGAATTCCGGTTCAATATGCAAAGCGTGTTGTCGGCAGAAAAGTTTACGGAGGAGTAACACAGTATATTCCATTAAAAGTGAACACAGCAGGCGTGATGCCTATCATTTTTGCTCAGGCAATTATGTTTATTCCGAGTACAGTATTATCATTTTTCCCTGATAATGAATTTTTGCAGTCTGTTTCTGCACATTTTAATTATACGTCATTTACTTATTCATTTATCTACGGATTGATGATTGTGTTCTTTACTTATTTTTATACGGCAATTGCGTTTAATCCGCAGGATGTTGCTGAAAATATGAAAAAGCAGGGTGGGTTTATTCCCGGGATTAGACCGGGTAAACAAACATCAGAATTTATTGACAATATTCTTACTAAGATTACACTGCCCGGATCAATATTTCTGGCATTGATAGCAATTATGCCGGCTTTTATTTCTAAGCTTGGCGTGTCGGGAAGTTTTGCTCAGTTTTTTGGCGGAACAAGTTTGTTAATTATTGTTGGTGTAGCTTTGGATACTCTGCAGCAGATTGAATCCCATTTGTTGATGAGACATTATGACGGGTTCATGAAATCTGGTAAAATGAGAGGACGAAGAGGCGGTGGTATATAATTGATTTTAATAAAATCAAAAAGAGAGATTGATTATATACGCGAAAGTTGTCAGATTGTAGCTGAAACCTTGCAATTAGTTAAGCGATATACGAAACCCGGGGTTTCTACTTTAGAGCTTGATAAAATTGCTGAGGATTGGATAAGAAGTAATGACGCGGTTCCTGCTTTCAAAGGTTATAAGCAGTATGGAGTAATGGACTTTCCGGGTACTATATGTGCATCGATTGATGAGGTTGTTGTTCACGGAATTCCAAGTAACAGAGTTCTTAAAGAAGGTGAAATATTTTCTGTAGATATCGGGGTAATTAAAAATAATTATTACGGCGATGCGGCTTTATCCATAGCGATTGGTGATATTTCAAAAGAGAAAAAGAAATTGATGGATGTTACTGAAAAATCTCTTTACAAAGGAATTGAAGCTGCTAAAGTAAATAACCGTATCGGTGATATTTCAGCAGCAGTTCAAGATTATGTTGAAAGTTTTGGATTTTCAATTGTTCGAGATCTTTGCGGTCATGGTGTTGGAAAAAAGCTTCATGAGGATCCGCAGATTCCAAATTTTGGAAAGAAAAATACTGGTCCTCTGATAAAGAACGGAATGACATTGGCAATTGAGCCTATGGTGAATACAGGAACGTATAAAGTAAATGTTGAAAAGGATGGTTGGACGGTTGTGACAGCTGATAGAAAACCATCAGCTCATTTTGAGCATTCAATTGCAATAATTAATGGTAAACCAGAAATATTAACGGTTAATTAGTATGGCTAAACAAGGACCAATAAAAATTGACGGAGTTGTAACGGAAACGTTGCCTAATGCTAATTTCAAAGTTAAATTAGATAACGGTCATATAATATTAGCTCATATTTCCGGGAAAATGAGAATGCATTTTATAAAAATTTTAGTTGGTGATAAAGTAGCTGTTGAATTATCACCTTATGATTTGAATAAAGGTAGAATTACTTACCGATATAAATAGTTGAGGATAAAGATGAAAGTTCGTGCATCAGTTAAGAAAATGTGTGATAATTGTAAAATCATTAAACGAAAAGGAACTGTTCGTGTGATTTGTAAAAATCCAAAACACAAACAGCGCCAAGGATAATTTAGGAGGTAACTAGTTTGGCTCGTATCGCAGGAATTGATTTACCAAAACAGAAGAAAGTTTATATAGGGTTAACCTATATTTATGGTATTGGTCAGCACACAGCAGTTGAAATTCTGAAAAAAGCTAATATAGATGCTGATAAGAAAATTGCTGATCTGACAGAGGAAGAAGTAGCCGCAATTCGTTCGGTTATGACCTCTGAATATAAAGTTGAAGGTGCTTTAAGAAGTGAAGTTCAGCAGAATATCAAAAGGTTAATGGACATTGGTGCTTACAGGGGATTACGTCATCGTAGAGGTTTACCTGCACGAGGACAAAGGACCAAAACAAACGCTAGAACAAGAAAAGGTAAGAGAAGAACTGTTGCTGGTAAGAAAAAAACACCAGGGTTGAAATAAGTAGCTAATATAAAAGGAGTATAGTTTTGGCAAAAGCTGTTAGAAAAATTAAAAAGAAAATTCATGTTGATTCTATAGGAGTTGCTCATATTAAAGCAACTTTCAATAATATCATTGTAACGATTACGGATGTTTATGGAAATACAATTTCATGGTCATCTGCAGGTAAAAACGGATTCAAAGGATCAAGAAAAAATACACCCTTTGCATCTCAAGTAACAGCCGAAGGCGCTGCAAAAGAAGCTTATGATCTAGGTTTAAGAAAAGTTGATGTTTTTGTTAAAGGACCTGGTTCAGGAAGAGAAGCGGCAATTCGTGCATTAAATACTGCGGGGCTACAGATTTTGTCCATTAGAGATATTACACCAATACCGCACAATGGTTGTAGACCACCGAAACGTAGAAGAGTATAAAGGGAGAAGATTAGATGGCAAGATATACAGGCCCAAGTTGTAAACTGTGTCGAAGAGAAAAACAAAAATTATTTTTAAAAGGTTCAAAGTGTCATTCTGAACGTTGTCCTTTAGAAAGCAAAAATTATGCTCCTGGACAGCATGGTTTAAGCAGAAGAATGAAATTTTCTGAATACGGCGTTCAGTTACGAGAAAAACAGAAAGTTAAAAGAATTTACGGATTATTGGAATCTCAGTTTCACTCCTATTTTATTAGAGCTAATAAGCAAAAAGGCGTTACGGGTGAAAACTTGATTCAATTACTTGAGAGTAGACTTGATAATGTTGTTTACCGTTTAGGATTTGCTCCGTCAAGAAAAGCTGCTCGTCAGTTAGTCCTTCACAGACATTTACAAGTCAATGGCAGAACTGTAAACATTCCCTCGTATATTTTACAGCCTGGTGATGTTATTGCAGTTCGTGAAAAAAGTAAAAAGTTAGATGTAATTCATAATACATTAAGAAGAACAAAAGATAATGTTTATGAGTGGCTGCAAGTGGATAAGGCTGCATTAAGCGGAACTTTTATGGATGTTCCTGCACGTGAAGATGTACCTTTAGTAGCTAATGAACAATTAATTGTTGAATTATACTCTAAGTAATTAATAATTTTAAGAAGAGGAATTAGATGAGTTATCCGTTTATAAAAATGCCGGATGGTGTGATTTTAGAAGAGGCGTCATCGTCAGATAAGTTTGGCAAATTTGTCGTTCAACCCTTAGAGAGAGGTTTTGGAGTAACTCTTGGAAATGCCTTTCGAAGAGTTTTACTATCATCAATAGCTGGCAGTGCTATCACTGCAGTTAAGTTTGATGGTGTTTTACATGAATTTACTAGTATTCCCGGTGTTGCAGAAGATGTTACTGAAATTATTTTAAATCTCAAAAAAGTAAGATTTAAAATCCTTAATAAAAAAGCCAACAAAATGGAATTGTCCATGTCTGGTGCTGGTAATGTAACTGCAAAAAATATTCAGGAACAATGCGCTGATATTGAAATATTAAATCCTGATCAACACATTGCAACATTAAATGATGATGCAAAGTTTGAAATGGAAATTAGATTCGGTTTTGGTAAAGGATATGTTCCTGCAGCGGAACAAAACGTTGCTGACCGTACAATTGGTCTTATCATGATCGATTCAATCTACACACCAATTACAAAAGTAACTTACGATGTTACAAATGTAAGAATTGGGGAAAGTAATGATTATGAACAACTTGCACTTGAAATTCATACTGACGGTTCAATTACACCGGAAGATGCACTTTCTAATGCAGGGCAAATTTTAAGAGATCACATTAATTTATTTATCAATTTTGATGTTGAACAAGAAGAAGAAAAAATTGAAACTGAAATTGATGTTGAAGCTGAAAGAATTAAAAAGATTTTATTAACAAGCGTAGATGATCTTGAACTTAGTGTTAGATCTCATAACTGTTTGAAAGCAGCAGAGATAAAAACATTAGGTGACCTTGTTAAAAAAGATGAAAGCGAAATGCTTAAGTTCAGAAATTTTGGTAGAAAATCTCTATCGGAACTGACCGAGATAGTTGAAATGTACGGCCTGGAATTTGGAATGGACGTGGACAAGTATATAAATTATAATAGCGAAAACAATTAAATTTTATTGATAAGGTAGAGTATCATGAGGCATAGAGTTAAAGGACGTAAATTGAACAGAACTGCTTCGCATCGCGCGGCAACTTTAAGAGCATTAGCTACTGCTTTGTTAAGAGAAAAAAAGATTCAGACTACTCTTGCAAAAGCTAAAGAAACAAGAATGTTTGTTGAGCCTATTATTACAAGAGCAAAAGGTGATTGTGTTGCTGCAAGAAGAATTGTAGCTAGGGATATTCATGATAAAGAAGTTGTGAAAGAATTATTCAACGAGATAGTTCCTAAGATAGGAGACAGACCAGGTGGTTATACTAGGGTTGTAAAACTCGGACAGAGATTAGGCGACGCTGCTGAGATGGCTATCATTGAATTGGTTGATTATAATGATGTTGTTGAAAGAAAGAAACCTCGAAAAGCTAAAACTGAAGATGCAAAAGTTGTAGAAGAAACAGTTGAAGAAAAAACTGTTGAAGATGCGGAAGTTGTTGATGAAGTTGAGGAAACTGAAGAAGCTGTTGATGAGGCTGAAGAAATAGTGGAAGAAACTGTTGAGGAAATCTCTGAAGAAGTTAAAGAAGATACTACTGAAAAAGCAGAAGAAAAAATTGAAGAAGTAAAAGAAACATCCGAGGCTAAAGCTGAAGAAACAAATGAAGAAGCTAAACCTGAAGATGAATCAAATGAAGAAGAGAAAAAAGAAGATAAATAAATTATTCTTGATTAATTACAGGGAAAGAGTAATCGAATGATCGGTTACTCTTTTTTTTATGAGTAAAATTGAATTTGTAAAATCGGACGAAGTTGCCCGAAGTTGCGCTTTCCGGACGCTCTAATGTCGGTAAATCTTCTTTTATTAATACGCTCTTTAACAGAAAGGGCTTGGCAAAAACAAGCTCAACACCCGGAAAAACCCGTACCCTTAATTATTATAATGTTGATAATAAATTTTATCTGGTTGATCTTCCTGGTTTTGGTTATGCAAAAGTTTCCAAATCCGAACGTGATTACTGGGAGAGAGTTCTTATCAAATATTTCCAGAATAATATTAACATCTCTCGTGTAATTCATTTTATAGATAGTAGGCATAAGCCTACACAATTAGATATTGTTCTCAACCAGTTTTTAGTTGAATTGGATATCCCTTATATTATCTTACTTAATAAAGTGGATAAGCTAAAACAATCGGAATTAGCAAAGGTAAAAAAAGAGATCAAAGAGTTTTTCCCGGAATTAAGCATGGGAGATAATTTGTTTTTATTTTCCAGTGTGAAAGGGACAGGCAAAAAAGAACTGATAAATTTTTTATTTAATAGTTATAGTTGAAGATTATTTAATAAAGATTTATTATAATTCCAATTACGTTTTAATAATTTAATAAAATAAAGCAACATGGAAATTGGAAATAGAAATAAAAAACGAATTCTCATTTTTTTGATTATACCAATTCTTGTTGCTGTACCATTCTTTACTGATGATCTTATAATCAGAATCTTAACCTCAGCTACCTTAGTTATCTACACTGCATTTATAATTTTCCTGCGTGATTCTTCGCGAATGGATGAAACTTTTAGCGATACACTTGCTCCGCAGAATGATGCAGTTGATGATGAGATTGATTCCGTTTCATCAAACAGAGATAGTTTTGAGGAAGATGGATTCAAAATAATTTCTCCTAATAAGAAAATAGAAGTTGTGCGCTCCAATGAAATCCTTTCCGCTTCTGCTCATAATTCTGGGGCAGGAAAAAGTTATTTTAAACCTCCGGATCTTAAGTCGACATTTGAAAAAATTGCAACCGAGAAAATACCTAAAAATATAAGTCATGATCAGCATTGTCATGATCAGCATTTCGGTTTTGCATTAGAAAAAATTCTTCTAGTGATCAGGGAAGCTTATTTTGCTCATTCAACTTTGTTTTTCTGGTATAATAAAAAAACTCAGAAACTATCGCTTGAAAAGTTTTCGTCTGTAAGCAATGATATCAAAAAACAAAAATATGATGTTGAAGATGATGTGCTGAGTAAAATTGTCCAAGATCAGGAACCGGAACTTCTTACAGATCTTTCACGCACAGCAGAATATGACGTTATTCGTTATTATAATTCTCCGCAGGGGATAAAGAGTTTTGTGGGTGTTCCTCTTTATTACGGCGAGCATCTTGCCGGCGTGCTTGCCTTAGATTCAAAAGAAAACGATGCTTTCGGTATTGAAACTATTTATTCGCTGGGCAGATTTGTGCGAGTTATCTCATTGCTTATCTCATTGTTTGAAGAAAAATTTTCCGACTCACAAGCAGAACAGCGGTTGAAAGCTTTATTGGAAATTGTTTCTGCCGACAAAAAATTTGAGAATGAAACGGAACTGTATGCTACAATTGAAAACTCTGTAAAGAA
>QILJ01000188.1 GCA_003233295.1 Ignavibacteria bacterium
AAACCTGATCTTTTGCTTTAAACTCATCTATTTCTAAAATGGCCCGGTAAGTAACTCCGATGCCCAAAGTAAATTTTTTGTTTAGCCGGTACCCCAATAAAGGAGACAAGTCAACTGAGGTGGGGACTTTACCTGCCTGGCCGGCACTGCCGACAGGTTGGCCCGCCCCGGTGGTTGGATTGGTACCGGATCCACTGCCGGATGTACCGGTAGTGGATGACTGAGATCCATTGCTTCGGGAGTAGGAGGGATTTATTTGAAAGGTACCTCCCAACACTAGACGCTCGGACAACGGCCGTCCTTCCAAACTATTGCGCTTGACCGCCGTTGACATATCTTTGGTGGACTGAATAGAGGAATATTTCTTCTTAAAAGTGGCCAGTTTTTGCTGGGCTGCTTGCAATTTGTCCTGGTGCTGCGAAAAATGTTTGGTAACCAATTCCTTGGCCTTGCTTTTAAACTTGTCCTTGTCTTGATAGCCCTCGATCTTTCCCCGATAGTCATCAGGCATGCTCCTTACTTGCTCCAAAGTTCCTGGAACTGCGGATAATGACCAATCTTAGATTCTAACTGTTTCATCAAAGGGGACTCGTCTGTTAATCCACCTGCAATAATATCCTGCATCTCCTTAAAATAGCCACTGGATTCCTGGGATAGCTGCTGCAACTGTTGACTGTAACCCTTTAGTGCCTGCAGTTCTTCCAGGTTCAATAGCTTGTCTTGGTATTGCTTGACCACTCCGTCCATTTGATCCAGTTGCCCGGTATAATGCTCTACCCAGGCCAGTTCTTCAGTATCGGTGATTTTAGATTGGTATTGCTCCAAGGCTCCGTTGATGTCATTGAGCTTGGCGGTGTACTGCTCCGGGGTTAGCTTATTGAGTGGGTCATTCACCAACTCACCAGTATTTGATATGGAATCCAGACCTTTAGCTATTCCAGAGGTCTGAGATCTTAGACCAGAGATCTTAGATCCAAGTAGTTGGGCCTTGGCTTGGAGCAGGCTGTCAATTTTAGCTAGGTAATGGTCAGGTAAACTGCCGATGCTATCCATCTTATGCTGGACCTCACTTTGAGGTAAAAGACTATCCGATACTAACAGAGTTCCCTGATCCAATTGATGGTCTTGCGCCTGCAGCCATAAGCTAGGCAAGATTAAAAATATGATAGTTATATACCTGATAATGTGATGGGTTTGGTCATTATTAACATCCGCTACCGTGCTTACCGCCTTGTAGAGGCTAGAATCTACAGATAACCTAGGGGCTCCCAATTCCTAAAACACTGGTTCTATAATTTCAATACCAACTCCAAATTCATGTGGATCAAAAGACCAATAATGAATTCTCTTGACCTTATCCCACTCAACACCTTCGTAATTCTCATAAAAAGGGGGATTATCAATTCTGAACTCCCATGTTATATCCTGATCAGGTTGTATCTCCTTAATGTTAACAGACTTGAATTCAAGACGATTACCATGATAAATAAAAGTTACATCATATTCATTTGCTGAATAATCCAATTCAGGTAACTCTATTTTACTACCAGATACCCTTGCTCTCTCAACATTACCATTAGCAGCGAATAATATTTCAAAATCATCTGATATCTCATATGTCTTGTCATCAATTTCAAATTTGACAAAAACAGTGTGCTGCGTCTGACAAGAAGTTAAAAAGAAAGTGAATATTGCAATTATCATTGTTACCATACCTCTCATTATTAGTTACCTATTTCCCTAAATTGTCTCAATGGGAAGGTAGTTTTAGTTCCACTAGAATTGTATATGTAAGCTTTGCCTGATCTTACTCCTAAGACTATGCTGTTTCCATTTCTGCCTTCTGCATTTGTTTTATCTGTTGTTGATACTGGTTGTCGAAATCCTTTCCCTGCTTTAACTCCACCTGGATGAACATGGAATGTACCCTCAGCAGAGATACTACCTGGAATTGTAATTGTAACTCCCACCTTTTCTGAATTAGAGTCTGAAGGATCAACTGCACTTCCTGGCTTGGAATTCACAACAACTTCATTACCATTTTGATCCTTTCCGTAAACGCCTCCTTCCTCATGAAACCCTCCTTCAGTATCAGCAACAAAATTTGGATCACTTGAATCTTCAGCAGTAGTGGGGCTATTAGACCTATCAACTGCATCACCCATTTGAGACCGAATATCTGCACTTGGTAAATCAACAGTAGAATTAAGAGTGCTTGATTCTGTATGTGTCCCAGCCGCTGTATTTTCCTTTACTCTTGCTACCTCAGTTGCATCAATTACAATAGCTATATTCCCATCGGCCCCATTCTCATCTTCTCCGATTTTATTACCAGCTTGATCATAAAGCTCAGTAAAGGGTTCAGGCACCATCCCATCCGGGTCGGTAAACCTAATTGGATTATCAAAGGCGTAGTTGTAAGGAGAGTGCCTCCGCATCAGATCAGCGGCAGGGTCTATGTTTATGAATCGTCCTAAGGCAGGATCATAATACCTGGCCTGATAATCATATAGACCTAAATCCAATTCATCCTGCTCCTCAAATCCGTTATATTTAAACGGGTTACTTCCTTGCTTGCCCACTCCTTGCATAGTCAACCCAAACGGATAGTAGTGATCTTCCTGAATAATAGGACTTTTTGTATGGGTAATAGTCAAATCATCAAAGAACACATCCAAATCCAGCGCACTTTCATTGGTTAAGTAAATATACATAAATCCGTTTTGTGGCGCTACTGTACTGATCGATAGTAATTCATGTGGATTATTCAGCGCAGTGGTACTGACTTGTTGATAACCAAAATCTACTAATAGATAATCTTCATTAAACATCAGGTAGTTGACATAAGCCAATGGAATGTCATCATTGCTGCTGACCAGGCCACTTCCTGCCGACAATAAACTGCTGATGGCATCATAAGCCACCTGGGTTTCTCCACTACCTATCAGTCCAAATGCATCGGTTACAGCGGCTCCCAATCCGCTTATTAGGGTAGTGGTATTGTTGGTGGACTGATTGTACTTAGCATACACTTCAATCTTTACCGTATCCCCTTTACCCACTGCCAGTGACTTCGAGGGTCCAATGATTAAGGTATCAGCGCCATTCAACCGGGCACTGGCCACACCATTGTAAGCCTGTAAAGCATCCAGCTGCCTGGTTTCTGCAATGTTGCTAAACTCTGTCTCTTCTGTGGTGGCATTAGCGGTCTCCATGGTGGCCAGGTATTCAACCGCTGCTTTAGGAGCGGTAAAGGTCATACGGATGTTGCCCAGGTGGTCTTTGTGATAATATTGGTATTCGAAGACTTGCGCCGCTTCATCTGGAATGATTATACCTTCCTCGAATAGAATATCTGGCATTCCTGGTCCTTCAAATATCAGCTCCCCAATATATTTGGTTTCCTTGGTTTTCTGCCCTCCTTCTCCAACTTTTTGAAGGTACTTTTTACCGCTGGCATCATAGGTATATTTTATTTCATTGCCATTGATAAACTCTATGTGCTCAGGTAAATTCAAATAATTGTACTCAATACTGGCAATCCCTTTATTGTCATCACGGATCATATTGCCATTTGCATCGTACTCATACTCATCGCTACTTTCTGCTCCATCATAAAAATCTCCCCGGTCTTGGGTCCCATTGGTGATCAGGTCATTGACTGCTGTTAGCTGGTTGCCATCATAGGTATAGGACATATCGTCTAGCTGCTCATAAACTGGGTCACCTTCTAAATCATATCCGGAAAGTCCATTTCTGGCCATTTCCAATATATTACCATTGCCATCATACTGCACTAGGCCCATGTCATAAAAGTCATCTTCCTGATCCCAGACAGTTGCTCCTTTAGCCACATACGCTGCTCCGGCTATACGATTTGCCGGATCATATAAGTAGCTATAGGTACGCTGCACGCCATCTAAAACACTTTGCCATTTAGTGCCGGCTATGTTTCCGTTAAACTCATTGTCCATATATCCATAATCGTACAATAGTTCCATTCCGAAATAATCATCCCCCTGGCTGAGCTCGGGGTCATTAATATGGGTCAGCCACCCTCGGATGTTATACAAGTAGTCGACGCTTTGCAGAGCCTGTCCGTTATCCACTCCCAGATCTTTTTTTATTAGATTTCCTAGCTCATTGTACTCATTTTCCAAAATGGCAACCGCTGGCATATTATTTACCTTATGGGTAATTGATAATAGTCTGTCAGCATCATCATAAGTAAAGGTACGCAGAATAACAAATTGCCCATTACTGTAGGTGGTTTGGGTCTCCAAGATATTACTTGCATAGTCCAGCTTGTTTGTGGTCCTTTGGAGGCTTCCACCTTCGTTGGATATGGTTTGGATAATCCGCCCATAATCGTCATTGTAATTGATAGTATACAGCTGGTTGGAAGAGCCAATAATCACAGCAAACGAGCCAGTAACTAATCCTTTGGTATATGTTGAAGCCGGACCGTTACCCAATTCCTGCACATACTGGAATTGCGGAGGAAGCCCATTAAGGAAGAAATACGTATCATAAAAGGTACCCGTTAAGACCTGGATATTGGTGCTGGGAAAACTGCGGTTAGTATACCCAGAACCACTTGGTTCCTCATAGAGATTTATTCCCTGAAGAGAAGCTATAGCCGCATAAGGATCAGAGCCGGAAGATTGAAGCCATTGTCCGGTACCAATAGGTCTGTTCAAAGCATCATACTTTGTATATAGCCACATATTATCCTCTCGGTGATTACCATCCTGGCTCATTACCAAAAGATCCCTGGAGTTGTAAATCATTTCAACATATTCAGCTCCAGGTACTTTCTTTTCAATCATACGTTGGCGTTCGTCGTATTTATAACTGAACAACCATTTATCAGCAAAATTGGGATCACTAGCTAATGAAAAATCGCTTTGGTTTATCATTTTAGTCATAGCTTCAGGTGGGATCACATGTCGCAGATTGTTAAAATCATCATATACATAAGCTGTCTGAAGGAATGTAGGATTTTCCGAACTGTCTTCCCCGTCCTGGACTTTCTTCAATACCACCCTTCCTAGTTTGTCGGTATATTCAATTACTAAATTGTTGTGCTCGTCTTTGTTTTCAGAAACAAACATTTCCCCATTTGCATAGGAACCGAAAGTAGTTGGCAAGGCGGTTGAATTAGCTATTTCCCATATTCTTATTGAACCATCAACACTGCTAATATTGCTTCTTTTGGTGAACTTCAGTTCATGACCGGTACCAAATCGCCAGCTTTCACCAGGAGCGGCCTGGCATAGAAGTAAGTTTCTGGGAGAATCTTCAAACCCGTTTTGAGTAAAAGGAAAATCTGTGTTGGCAATCTTATCTTCGGTTGTGTGGTAAAAATCGTATTGTTCCCACAGGGCATTGGGCTGGTAAATGCCAGCAGTAACTGCATTTTTAGTGTAGGGAAGGTATTCTTTTTCTATGCGTCCAAACGCATCATAAATCACCGGTTGGATTACATCATACCCATTAGGTGATTCATTTTTTATCACCCTTTGCATTGGCCTGCCAATTCCGTCTATATATTGTGTACTTGTCTGTACGTCCGCGATCACCGGATTTCCATCTACCACGGTTTTACTGGTTATAGCTTCTCTGGTGGTCTTGACTCGTACGTAGTTAATGGCTTGTGGAATCACATTGTTGATCGGAGGCAAGTTAGTTATGCCATCGGGTTGAGGGGCGGAGCTGGCTTCATCGGGAAGGTTTTCGGCGAGAATGGGAGGGCCATTGGTATTGTATAACACAAACTCCTGGCTGTATAAAGTAATATCAGTTACCCAGTTATTAGTTTTAACACAGCGAAGAGGTAAATCTTCCTGATCAGGTAGCAATGAGACTGAATAGGTAGAACTTGTAGCCCCATCAATATCTGCCCAGGCGCCATTAACACCACACTGCCATTGATAGTTGTTTTGGGTAGCTCCGTCGTTGGCATCAAGAACTAACACTTGACCAGAAACTACATGTAAGGTATCAGTATCTGGTTGTAATTGAGGGACATATTGAAGATCGTAAACAGCAGTTTGATCAATGTTAGTAAAATTCTTTTCTAAGCCACCAAAGCCAAGCTGGTTGTTCGTTACTATGAGAATAATATTTTGAGGGTTATCAATTAGTGTGAAGTTAGGAAGATCAGTTAATCTGTTATCAGATATATTGAAATACATGTATTCAGATGGACCTAAGCTGAGATTCTCAATTTCAGTTGGAATCTGAGCTATGTTATTATTTGATACATCTAAATAAAGAAAGCTACCCGGAAAATTGCCAATGCTCGATGGTAGTCCAGTCAGTTGGTTTTCTCTGGCATCAATATACAATAGACTATCAATCGCTCCAAGATTAGTCGGCAATGCTGTAAGTAGGTTGTTATTGACAATAAGACTATACAGGTTATTTAGGTTAGTAATTTCGTCCGGTAACTGCTCAAATAAATTCGAACTTAGATCAATTCCCGTCAATTCGTTCAAATTTCCGATCGTATTAGGAAGATTTGATAAACTGTTATTGCTAAGATTAATTCCTGTTAAATTTTCAAGATCGCCGATTGTACTTGGTAGCGAGGTCAGTTGATTGTTGTTTAAATTTAAATTTATAAGTGAAGACAGGTTTCCTATAGAAGCAGGAACACTAGACAACTGATTGTATCCTAATGACAGAGTTACCAAATTCGTTAAGTTTCCGATAGAGGAAGGGAGTGTAGATAATTCATTGCCAATTAATGACAGGACCTCAAGACTTGACAGGTCTCCAATCTCATTGGGAAGACTGGATAAGGATAAATTAAGTACTAGAAGTTCAAGGTTTGATAAACTCCCTATTGAAGTTGGCAGGCTGGTAACACTGTCTGCTGTGATCCTAAGTCTTTTAAGATTAGTTAAATTTGATACATTGCTTGAAAGGTTAGAGATACTGGCATAGATTGACAAATCCTCCAACGCAGTAAGGTTCCAAAAATTTGAGGGAAGAGCCGTCAAACTATCATAGGAAAGAATCCATAGTTTTTTTAAGCTGGACAAATTACCAAATTCATTAGGTAGTTCTGTGAAAGTGCCTGAAAAAATCAACGTATCTAAATTGATCAAATTACCAAACTCAGCGGGTATCTCACTCAATCCAAACCCAGCCCCAAACACAGGAAATGTAAAAAGGTCTATGTAATCCAAGTTCGTTAAGTTATCTATGCTTGATGGAAGGCTGGTTATGCCATTATATGATAATACCAACCTTTTTAAATTGGAGAGATTACCGAATTCGGAAGGAATGTTACCTATAATATTATTATAAGTGGCCTCTAAGCCGATAACGTCACCATCTTCAACAGTAACTCCGTACCATGTTGCAAAATCTGTACTGGTTTGTCCCTGTAACCAATTGGTTCGATCATACCAGCTCCCTCCAGAGGTAGCATAATAAAAAGCAGCCAAAGCTTCATATTCAAGGCTGTCGGGGACCTGACCTGAAGTTTCAGTAGTGAAATAAGACAAATCAGAATAATATGCATCCGCACCACTTGCAGGACTTGTGTCCTCAGTACAAAATGCTTTCATCTTCCACTCATATGTTGTCAATTGAGGTAGTCCCGTCAGTACAGTACTCGTATCAGAAGTAGTAACCCCTTGCCAGGGTTCGGTGGAATCCTTTAGTCTATAAATCAAAAAATAATCGACTACTGCCGGCACTTGATCCCAGTTTAATATAGCGCCAACCGTAGTGGGTGAAGATGCCAGTCCTGAGGCTATGTCACATGATAGCCCATTGGTAGAGGTAAAAGTAGCAACACTTGAATAACCACTACCATTTGTCTCTGCTGCATCGCAAAAGGTCCTTACCATCCACTCATATGTCACTCCAGATTGCAAACCATAAATTGTATCACCACTGATGTAGGACGTACTCCCAAGGTATGGGCCATTGCCTTGGGGACGGCAAATAAGGTAATAATGGTCGGCGCCAGCAACTGCTTGCCAGGTTAAAATGGCAGCATTCCTACTATCTATTATTTGAGGGGAGCTTGTTAAGTTACTGGGTATCCCACAGGTTTGTCCATAAGTGGAAGAAAATAATCCCAGCGATAAAATGATCATAAAAGCTGTAGAAAGCTGGAAGATACTGATTGATGAAAATATTATATTTTTCATAGGTTTAATCCGTTGTTGAGTAGTGAATAGAATATTTGATTTATTGGCTGCCATCGCTGGCATACACATACTCATATTTTTTTACAATATTCCCCTGGTGATCGATGATCCATTGAAGACGGTTAGACCCATCGTATTGGTATAAACTGGTAAGCCCTCTAGGGTCAGTAATAGATGTAACACCAATCAAGGGATCATAGGTATATGTGGTGATTTGACTTTCAGTCAAGTTGTCTCTGAGTGTTTGCTCTTCCCCTGTTTCAAGTCCATCTGGCCCACCATCAAAATTGCTCCCAAGGATACCCTCCACCTCACTGAAAGAGGCATTTACAATTTGAGCTACTGGTAGGGTTTGATCGTAACCCCAGATAAAAGAGGTCACTACATCATCTGATCTATTAAACTCTAACAAATTTCCTGCACCATCATAGCGCCCATAGTTTAGTCGTTTGGTATAGGCCAAAAAAGTGGCTCCGTCATTAGATTCACTAAAGGCTAATCCTGGCTCAATGGTCTCATAGCGAAACATGCTCTTAGGCAAAATGAAATTGTTTGTCAGTTGATACTCAATACCGGTGGCATACGCTTCCAAGCCATCAATCCTGGTTATTTGTTCCACCACCTGTGAATGCATATGATTGTTAACCATCTGATTTATGATGGTAGCTGGAGAGTTATAGTCCAAGGCATATTTGTATTGGGTTTCAATTATTTTCCCCTCGCTATCAGTTGTTGTTTGCTTAGTAAGTTGCAGGTGTTCAATGTTGTCATATCTAAAGTCTGTTTGAACCTGTAGAAATTTACTGGGATCATCCTGATCATAGGTTTTTTGTACCGAGGAAGTAAGGTTTACTATGTTGTTCTGAATGGTTGGATATATTAGTAACTCATTACAAGTAGCGTTCGGACCAAGAGGTGGTCTCTTCTCAATAGCGTAGGTCACTGAGGTGTCATTTGGGCTTGCCCCATAGGTGTTGATGGTTTCAGATATTTTGACGAATACACCCCCTTCACTTTTAAAGTCCTCCTGATGAATTAATAATCCATTTTTTTCGAATGGAATATTTGGACGACTTGGCGGTTTCCTTGGTACCAATTGAAAAACGAAAGATGAACTTGGAGAGGAAAAGTTCAATATCATGTCAGGTTGATTGTCATAGTGGTAAACACTCTTTCCAAATGCGGCATTTTCTCCATAGGTCACTGTAACTTGACTGTAACCCGCAATACTCCCACTCGCCGAACCGTTGAGGGGTATGTTACTTTCTGAGGACCTGGTAACAGATGTGGAAACGCATAAAGTTGCACCGCCAGGACCAGCTATCGAAGTGTATTTATCAAGAAAATGAGTATAGCGTGGCTGTGCCATCAGCAGTCCGTAGGAGTATTCTTCATCAACCCCATCCCCATTTTTATCTTCGAAATAGTGGTAATTGAAGGTTCTGATTATGTCATTGGCTGAGGA
>QILJ01000326.1 GCA_003233295.1 Ignavibacteria bacterium
CTCCAGGACTATAAGAAACAGGGTAAAGATCTCCATCCTCGGGTAGTGTAGAGCCGATCAGAACAATTTTATTTTTGAATATTCCGGATTGTAGCAGCCCAACATCCGGGTCATCCCACGAGTTAATATCCGTTTCATAATAGATCTCATCTGACGTTTTAAAATCTTCATCATCCAATACTTCCGTAAAATTAAAATACTTGAATGATCCGCTAGGGCCATAATAATTTATCAGCATTGACGACTTATCATATCGAGGAATCTTTCTACCGTATTGTTCAAAATAGCCATCTTCAATCGATGCAATTGCATTCGGTTTTAGCCCAAAGTATTTATTAAGAACTGCAAACCCGAATGTAGGCAATACTTTTTTATTAGCATCGGAAATAACAAACGGCTCATAACGCCGGTAAATACCATCCTCGTCGCTTCCTGTCTGTACTATCCCAATTGAACTATCGGCAGCAATAAATTTATTTCTATAATTGTACGAATGATCAGTTATCGAATAACTTCCGTTTTGATGCTGTGCTTCAGCATTTATATCTAATACTCCTGCAACCACAACATTTTTTGATGCTCTTATTGCCTGTAAAAGAGCTTCATCATTCTCAGGAGAATACTTATCATCGTTAGCCATTATAACATCGATACCAACAGCTTTTACACCGGCATCTTTCAAGTGGGAAACTACTTTTGCAAAATATGATCGGGGCCAAGGCCAAGTATTCATAGGGTTTGGAATCTGATCATAATCAGTTTGTGATATTCCTAATATTAAAACATCAGCAGATTTTTTAATTAATTTACGTCCACGGTTTAAAAATCTTGCATCGATATATTTAAGCTCTAAATCTTTTAACGGTTTTATTGAAAAGAAAATTTCTTGTGTTATAACGATCACGATATTGAGAATATCCGGATATTTTATTTTTAATTGCATTCATCGTAATGCAAGTTAAAAATTATATCTAACAGTTAAACCTGCAATTGAATTATTATAACTCCGAGTCATGTTGTAATATCTCATTTGTAAACGCAGCCATAAGTTTTGGATCAATTGGTATGAAGTGATAAAGTCAAGCGATTGACGTTCAAAATCACCATAACTTGGACTAAAATAAAGTGACAACTCAAGATTATCTTGAAGCATTCTATATTTACCGCCAACCGAAAAAGTTATGTATTTGTATCTTACTAAAGAAATTTCACTGTCGTAGTATATGACACTTAAAGAAGTAAGAAAACTGCTTGTCCAATAGCTGTTCAGTCCAAAAGATGTTGAAAGATAATTAGCATCGGATTTATAATATCCAAAATCGTTCCTATCAGAAGCAATAAACCCTAAAGTTGCATTATGTCGAACCGGGAGATTAAAACCGTATCCAAGATTAACAGTAAAACGATTTGTTATATCGTCAACATTGATCCTTAGAGTATCGAGCGGGTCAACACCGTTTTGATTTTGATTCCTGATATAACCAACAGTAATATTGGGCATATTCGCTTGCATGTAAAGAGATGCTGAAACTCTAAAAGTCTGAAAAGTTGTTGTAGACTGTTTTGTATTCTGAAGATTGTCATGAAGATTTTCATATCCAAGAGTTATAAAAAACTGGTCTCTTGCTAACCGGATTCTGTCATGAATATTATATCCTTGCAGATCGGTTCGTGTATACTCCTGACCAAAAGATTTGAATTGACTACCCCGGTAAATATATGATCCCTTTAAATTATTCGAGAGATAATTCAGTTCTATAGTTCCCTCGGTTGCCAATGATGAAAGCTCGGTAAAATTAAGAGGCTCGATGAATTGATTGACCGTAATTATTGAACTGAAAGCCTGACTCAATTTTTTAAAAGTTTCGGCATCACCTCCCGTAACTCCCTCCGTTGAATAAATTGAATCGATCTGATCTTCTGTAAATGAACCGGTTGCTATATCAGAATTTAATATGCTGACTGCAGCTTCACCTTTTATCACAATCCTTCTGCTATCAAAGTTCATATTTAAGTCTACACCGGCAACTAAATTTTCCTGCGGTTTTGCTCCAAAGTTAATCGACTGCACATTATCTTTTGAATGAAGGAAGTTAAACCCGAACTGTATCTTATTTCTATTTCCAAAAGCCAATCTGCCTGCAAGCAGGTCTCTTCCATAAACACCAAACTCCACTCTGCCGTATGGGTTACCATATTTTGATGAATCTATCATTATAACATTAGAAACTAATGGTGTATTATCACGAGGATAAGTTTCCAGCAGATTTCCTTCAACACTTCTTCTCGTTTGTCCGTAACTTCCTTGCAGAGTAACCCCGCCGAATTCAACCGAACCATCAATACCGCGCACTCTTTTACCGTTCAACAGCAGATCTGTATAACGCGGGTAGCTGTCTCCTCCGCGCAGATGAAGCCAATTATTCGATAAAGTCAACGAATACCTATTCTGTGGCTGCACATACGGGTTTTCCTCCGATGTTACATAACCATATCCTCTTAATCGCCAATTGTCATATTTCCCGCTGAGAGTAAGACCAATATTGTTATAGAGAGTTGATTGAGAATTAAAATTCTCATTTCTGATTTCACCAATAGCACTACCTTTATAAGTAAACTTTTTACCTGCAGCAAACATTCCTTCAGTTCCGATTGCATTAAACTCCCTCATTACACTGTGATACAGATTCCCTTCTTTGTCATAGACTTCAATCTCGATTTTCTGAGGTCCGCTTTTCACTGTACCTGGAAAATTATCCGGGTAGAATAAAAGCAGATCTCCAGCAAACATTACCTTTGAGGATATATCTTCTCCATTTAATATTATCTTTGTTTTGGAAACATCAACTATATCGGGAACTTTAACGAGTGAAACCGAAATGAATAGATCACTAAGTGAAACTGTTTCACCTTCCGCAGGACTTAGGATTAAAATCTCATTATCTTTTTCAGTTCTGTTATTCACTGTAAGATCGATCGGTTTTGCAAAATCAGGAACGCCCTGAGGGTAAGTCTCCCTCCCTCCGTTTGAAAGCCGAATAATCAAGTAGTATGAAAGCAGAGGTGCCGATATATCTTTACCTGGAATTTTATAAGTTGCGGTGTTCCCTATAATTTCCATATCTCTAACTTTGAAGTCAATATCCTGGAAAGATTTGTATACGATTTGAACACTAGTAATTGAAAGCGGGTTAGCAAGTTGTGCTGTTATCTCAACCGGACTGCCGGTCTTTAGTTCTCCGAATGTAACCGAGGAAATGTTATTACTGACTTGAGCAAATAATGAACTGCTGAAAAAGATAAATACTACTATTTCCTTAATCTTATTCAACCTCAAGAATTTTGCACTCTTCGAGCCAAAACACTCATATTTTCTAACGTCCAAACTCCCCATAACCTATTTACTCTTCATCTGAATAGTACTCAACTTCAATTGTTCCCTCTTTAGTTTCTATTTTAATTTTCTCTAACGAGGATTTTTTTGTTTGTTTGAGTTTGTCCAGCATTTTGCCGGTCAGTTGCCTGATCTTGAAATATCCGTTAGGCTGCTGAACTGCAAAGTAACCCCCTTCAACAAATATTTTACTCTTAATCCCGATCAGTGATTCAACTTCGATCTTTCCTTCCGAACAGGCAATTGTTGATAAATTTTTATCGCCAACTTCAATAAAACCTTCAGTTCCTCTTATTGCTGCAACAGCAGTTGGAGTGGTGAATTTAAATTCTTCCGCTTCTTGTTTATTTATTTCAAAACCTACAAACCCTTTTTCAATTACCGTATTCTTATTCAGATTTTTATCCGACTGTTTGCCCAAAATATTCAGAATTGAATTTTCCCTGACTCTTAATAATCCGGAACCATCTGTGAACAACACTAATGCTAAAGAACGGAAACCTGTTTTAACCTGTTCCCCGCTGTTCAGAGGCATACCGGTTTTTGCCAATTCCCAATCGGAATCTTGGTTTACTCTGTGAGTTACATTTTTTACTATCTTTTTCACCAATGCAATTGGCGTTTCATCATTGTTTTCGGCTGCGGCAATAAATGAAATCGAGATCGCAATTAGGAATAGTAAAGCAAAACTCTTTTTAACGATATTTCTCTTATTATGTCGCACTATTTTTCCTCAAAATTTATGTTCGTAATCAAGTTTGGATATTGAACTAACTTTTCCAGAAGCTGAATAAACTCGGGATAGGTTAAAGTTCCACCGCTTTTTGTTGTAACCAGCATATCGTCAAATGTTATTTCTCCATTTCTCAATTTCCGCAGTAGTTCTTCAAGCGTTAAAATGAAATCATCCAAGTTCCCTTGCTCTTCACTAGAAACATCAGGAGGATTGTTTTTCGTTTCATCTATTATCCTTTCAAACAGAATTATCATTTCATCAGAAACTTTTCTCCCCGATGTTGAGTTCGGATCTGTAATATTGAAATTAACGATATTTGAATAAAGAATATTCTGACCGCCAGGATTCGGGATTATTCCTCTTACTTGAAGTACGATCTCTTGCCCAGGTACTAATTCCCTATCGAGTAATTCGCGGAGGTTCACACTAGTTTTCAGTCCAACACTTTTATTATCAACTATCGGGTTACCTTTTTTCAAAGCTTCTTCTAAGGATTCATCTTTATTGGTTCTAACGTTAGCTAAAATGACGAAATCAGTTACACCTAAAACTTCCGACCAAGTTATTATTACCCCGCCGGGATCATGATAACTGCCTGCAAGAGGCTGAATGATTTCAAGAGTTTGAGCCGGATTTACAAAACCAATTCCTTTTATGCCGAAATCAACAATATCTTCATCAAGCAGATTATTGTTCAGATCATATACTTGTATTACTAATTTATATTGTCCGGTAGGTTTACCGTATTTTAGATTTTCTTCAACAAGATCACTATCATAATCCGAATCATCAATTTGAATATCCGGATCGGTATTTATCTGGTCATTGTAAAAATTACGCGATTTGAACGGCTTTGTTTTGAAAGTGACTATTGTCTGATAGCTTCCTTCTCCTGGTCTCTGCCAATTCAATATTCCTACAACTACAACATCAACACCATGAGGAAGAAGTTGTATTTGAAATATCCTGGGTGTTCCCTGAATAAAAGGATTAGTTAAGAAAGAAGCAAATGATATTTCCGGTAATGGTTCAAAAACATTTATTTTAGCTTTTACTTCCTTCTGAGCATATAAAATATTTACATTAAACAGAATAAAGAGAATCAAAAATATGTAAGATTTTCTGGTTTTCATCATAATTATTCCTTTATTAGATACAATTTAAGAATTTTAATGCTTAATCAACCTAAAAACTGATAAAACAGCTCATTATCCAAAATTCTTCTATAATTATGTTTCAAGCAAACAAAAATCAAGCCAAGTAGTTAATTGATCTTTTCCTTGTTCACATTTGAAAATCCAAATTGAGGATTTGCCTGTCCTTCAATTTTAATTTCACCGAATCTTGCTTCATATTTCTCAATGTTTTCCTGAAGAGCCTTTAATAACATTTTTGCATGCTGCGGGGTGGTTATAATTCTAGATTTTACTTTTGCCTTTGGAACACCAGGTACAACTCTTGTAAAATCAATTATAAATTCTGCAGGTGAGTGTGTAATGATCGCTAAGTTGGAATAAGTTCCCTGAGCTACATCATCACCAAGTTCAATATTGATCTGTTGAGGTTTTTGCTCCATTTCAAATTTCCTTAAATTTTACTTTATACAAAAAAAAGCCTGCAGTTCGTTTACATAACAAACTGCAGGCAGAATAAATTTATACTATCCTTTATTTGCTATATTGATCTGCTTTATCAAAAGCTTCTTTCGATTTTTCAGTATCACCTAAGTTTGCGTAAACTTTACCAACATAATTCCAAATTGCGGCATCCTTAGGATTGCTTTCTAAATATTTTTCTAATGCAGGAAGAGCTTCTTTGAATTTTTCCTTATAGGTCATATCATCCGAATTTTCCTGAATTGCTTTTTCCTGTAACTCTGCTCCCCACTTCAAATAGGCTACACCCAAATTATAGTATGCACTCGGATAATCACTTTTGATTTCAATTGCCTTTTTGAATTGTTCAACTGCATCAGCATATTGGTTTGCACCCAATAATAATACCCCGTAATTATAGCGGTACTTTTCGTTCGTAGGATCTTTCTCAATTCCTTTTTTGAAAGTTACCATAGCAACATCCATTTTATTGGCTTCAACGTATGCGTTTGACAGCTGTGCAAGAATTGCCGAGTCCTCCGGATGCAGTTTATAACCCTCCTCAAGTAGAGCAATTTCTTTATCATATATTTTCATTGCTTCTAAACTATCAGCAACGTTTTTTGAATCCTTGTAGGAATTCATTAGTACAATAGCTTGATTATTATATACTTTGGCTAAATCAATATAAGCATCGGCATCATGACTTAAGTCCAATATTTTTTTAAGAGGTGCTTCTAATTCATCTTCTCTTCCGGCATTGATCAATGAATAAACTAAGTTTTTATAAGCGCCAACCGTATCAGGTTCACATATAATGGCATTCTGAAAACGGTCGATAGATCTATTAAAAAACATTTTACTGCTATCAGGGTCTTGTACTTTTGTTCCCCGATTAAAAAGACCCACACCTTTATTGAAGTTATCCTGCCATTGATATTTTTTGTAATCGTTAATTTCTTTGGCGAATTTTTTGCTTATCGCAAGTGATTTATCAAAATTTTCCATCATCCCCTTTAAATCACCTTGCTCACCCATTATATACCCAAGTAAGTAAAATCCTTCGTCACTCTTAGGATTTTTCGTTGTCTCTTTCTTTAATGATTCAATAGCCTTTGTATAATTCTTCTGCTGGATATAAAGTTTTGCGCTCGTCAATTCTGTTGAAGAACATTGAAAGGCAGTAAAACCAAAGACCATTCCGATTATGATCAAAAAACTTAGTGCTTTTTTCATCACTTCTCCCGATTTCTTTTGTAAAAAAAATTTTTTTAATAAGAAAACTTACGATTTTAGGTCTCGATAATCAAGATGAATTTTAATGAAACTCCATCAAATAATCTATTCTTTAATTGCTTTTACAATTCAAAAAGAATATTTTTTGACTATAAAATTCAGGGGAAAAAATGACAACTGAACAAATCATTCAAGAAGTTCCAAAAGTATTACTTCACGATCACTTAGATGGCGGACTAAGAGCCGAAACAATAATTGATCTAGCAGAAAAAATCGGCTGCAATAAATTACAGACTAAGGATCCGGATGAATTAAAGAAATGGTTTTTTAGAGGAGCCAACAAAGGTAATTTAGTTGAGTTTCTGCAGGGGTTTGAATATACAATAGCGGTAATGCAGACAAAAGAAAATCTTGAACGTGTTGCTCACGAAATGATGGAAGATATGCATAAGGACGGTGTTGTGTATGTTGAAACAAGATTTGCCCCGGTACTGCATCTCAACCAAGGGCTTTATTACGATGATGTTATGGAAGCTGTTCTTTCCGGTTTAGATAAGGGACAGAAAGATTTTGGTGTCGGTTACGGCTTGATACTCTGTGCAATGCGCAACATGACCGACTCACTTGAGATTGCCGAACTAGCGGTTAACTACCGGCATAAAGGCGTTGTTGGTTTCGATCTTGCCGGCGAAGAAGGCGGCTATCCTCCTAAAAAACATCTTGACGCTTTTCAATTTATCAGTCGTGAAAACTTTAATATCACTATCCACGCTGGTGAAGCGTTTGGTAAGGAATCAATCTGGCAGGCAATTCAAATATGTGGTGCGCATAGGATAGGACACGCCACAAGACTGAAAGAAGATATAGTTTTTGACAAAGAAGGAAACATTGTACAACTTGGTGATCTTGCTCAATATATTTTGGATAAGAGAATTCCATTGGAAATATGCTTAATGAGCAATGTTCATACGGGTGCAGTTGACAAATTAGAAAATCATCCATTTAAAAAATTGCACGATGCAAAGTTCAGAGTTTTCTTAAATACCGACGATAGGCTTATGAGTAATATTACATTGACTGACGAGTATGTTACTGCAAGCAATAAATTTGGAATCACTCTTGATGATATTGAAAAATTAAATATTAACGCAATGAAATCCGCATTCATTCCACATAACCAAAAGTTAGATTATATATACAATGTTATCAAACCGGGTTATCAAAAAGTGCGGGAAGAACTTTTATCACTAAAGGTATAAACAATGAAAAAACTATTTCAAAATTATTCATATGAATTTGACAAAAACGAAACAAAGATAATTACCAGCTTTTGTAATCAAGTTATAAAACAGATGGAGGGTGATAAAAACTTTTTCAGTGATGTAAAAGCTTTCAACTCAATAATCGGAAAGTTGTCGCAAGATCCATCAAATGTAAAATTAACTAAAGACGAAAAAATAAGACTAGTCAGACAATTAAAAGAAAATGTTAAATTCATAAAAAAGACTATGGATAATAGCTGGATAATCAAAAAATGGTTTTACAGAACTATGTATAATCAATATATTGCTTTATTAGATAGACATTTCGAAGATTAGATAATAGCCGTAAATGCACGAATAAAAAAATAATTACTAACTTTATTTTTCAGCTAATTAGCGGCTAAAGGTGGGTACAATGATTAAAAACATTAAAGCTCCGAAAGGAACTGATTTGACGTGTAAGGGATGGATACAGGAAGCAGCAATGCGTATGCTCATGAACAATTTGGACCCTGAAGTTGCCGAAGACCCTGACAATCTTATTGTTTACGGAGGTTCCGGAAAAGCAGCCCGTAACTGGGAATCTTATGAAGCAATTATAACCTCTCTCAAAAATTTAGAAAATGACGAAACACTTTTAGTTCAATCGGGCAAACCCGTTGCTATTTTTAAAACTCACGCAAATGCTCCCCGTGTTTTAATTTCAAACTCAATGCTGGTGCCGGATTGGGCAAATTGGGAAGAGTTTAGAAAATTGGAGAAGAAAGGTTTAACTATGTACGGACAGATGACTGCCGGCAGTTGGATCTACATCGGCACGCAGGGCATTCTTCAAGGCACTTATGAAACATTTGCCGAATGTGCAAATCAGCATTTCGGCGGGAGCTTAAAAGGGAAATTTCTTTTAACTGCCGGTCTAGGAGGAATGGGCGGCGCACAGCCTCTCGCAGCAACAATGAATGGCGCAGCCTTTCTAGGTATTGATGTTGATAAGAAGAGAATTCAAAAAAGAATTGCCACTGGTTATGTTGATGTTCTGTCAGAAGATCTGGATGAAGCATTAAAAATTGTATTGGAAGCAAAGGAGAAAGGCGAAACTATATCAGTTGGACTTGTTGGGAATGCCGCCGAAATTCTGCCGCAGATATTGGAGAAGAATATCATTCCCGATGTATTAACAGATCAAACCTCTGCTCATGATACATTGAACGGTTATGTGCCAATGGGAATGACATTTGAAGAAGCATTAAGTCTTAGGAAATCCGATCCTGATC
>QILJ01000484.1 GCA_003233295.1 Ignavibacteria bacterium
TGCCTGTGTTGTTATCTACAATTACAAAACTACCGAGCTCGCTTACTAATGATGAATCCCAGCTTAAAGTTATTGAACCACCAGATCCGGGTGAATAGGAAAGATAAAATTCTTTTAGAGAACCTGTGTTCTTCCGTACGTCTTTATAGTAATCAACATCTAAAAACGTAAGCCGGGTATCAAATGCGCTGGGTGGAGGCGGTGGTGGAGCCAGAATATCTAATCCGATGTCAAAACTATCAGTACCTGCGGGATTTATCCCGATTGTGATAGTTTGATCGTGATTCCCATCTGAAATTAATATTTGGAACTCAAATTCCTGCGCAAAGAGTACAGTAAATGAAGTAAGAATCATCCATATTTTTAATAGTTCTTTCATCTCAATCGTATAATGTTTCTTTCCATTTCTATTAAAAATTTATTAAATAAGAGGGCTATCAAATAAGACAGCCCTCTGAATTAAAACACTTCTACTTCAGAAGCATCATTTTCTTAACAGAGTAATAATTTCCGGCACGTAAAGCATATATATACACTCCACTACCTACTTTACTGCCCAAATCATTTTTAGCATCCCACAGAATAGAATAATATCCTGCATCCTGCATACCTGATACAAGTGTTCTTACCTGCTCACCTAATGCATTATAGATAACAAGTGTTACATTTCTTGTTTCAGGAAGATCATATTTGATCATTGTACTGGGATTGAACGGATTAGGGTAATTCTGTGCAAGTTTAAATGAAGTTGGTATTGCCTGCAGCCGTTTTGTGATTTTAAGCAATGATACATTTTCATTACTAATAACTATTTTAACACCATCAACTATCTTATGTGAAGCTACTTCTACTCCACTAATTATTTCCTGAAGCACATAACCATATCCTTCTTCATAATTCAGATCAGATACTGTTATGCTAAGCGGGTAATTAGATGATTGCACCTGAATGGTTACTTCATCAGATTCATTTAATCTATAATTCCCTGTTAACCTAGCATCAAAGCTTCCTTGTGGTGATACTGGAGGCATACTAAAACTTTCTATAGATATATTCCCATCTAACTTACTATTAAAGTAGAGTATCTGACCTTTACTGCCAGCGTCACTTATATCGATCTTTCCAAAGTCAGTTAGTGTTGCTACCGGAATAGTTAAATCATTACCTCCCTTAGCCAGAAATGTTACGCAACTTATTGTTATTGCACCGGGTGCACTTGCTTTTATCCAATAACCTTTTGTAGCGTCGATATACGTAGCAGGGTAATAACCACTACTGTCATAGCCAAATATTGTACCTGAGATAATAATTCCTCCCGGATCTTCAATATTGCCTATTGGTACACTGCAATTTGGACCTCCTATCATATTCCAACCTAATGCTAGGCCTATATTCATTAAGGTTATCTCTACACCTTCTACATTATCAGATTCAGCAGCAGGAAATTTTAGCCAATAACCTTTTGTAGCGTCAATAGAGGTAGCAGGGTAATAACCACTACTGTCATACCCGAATAATGTACCTGGAACAGCATTTGCAAATAGAGTCAGATAATTGGGACCTGGTACATCTAACGGCAGACTCAACATATTCCACCCCTCTGCAAAATCAAAATTAACACTTACTTCATAATTGAATATTATCTGCAGATGACCGAGAACGATACTATCAGTGTAACTAATATTTGTTCTCATATTAACATTTACGTACGTTCCACCTGTGGCAAAATCTATTAACGTGAAATTACCATCAGGAGGTAATTGTCCGGGATCCCAACTGAAACTTATTGGTTCATCCGGAGGGTCGGTTTGGTAAATGACATCCCATATCCTGATACTATCAAGATTAGTTGCCCTGAAATCTTTCAGCAAATCTACACTTGGGATTCTAAGCCTGGCATCAAATCCACCAGGTGGTTGCGGTGGTGCTTCAACATCTAACCCGGGGTCATATCCTTCTGTAGCACCCGGGGCAGTTCCAAATACCAAAGTGCTTTGTCCGGTACCATTGTCAAATACTGAAAAGTTTACAGCAAAATCTGTAGTATCAGTTTGAGTACCTCCTAATACTATTCCAACGGGAAAATCACCACCAAGCAGAGAATCTATAAGCACGTAATTTATTAAATCCAAGACAGCCACATAATTACTTCCTAAACCTGTTCCCGGATTTCCAACATAACCAAATTGTCCATTTGAGTTAACATCAATGACATCAACTCCATAAAAAGCTGAGGATAAGTCTGATAATGTTGGAATTCTAATCCCTGAATCTGTTACATTACCAGGTGACAATATATTTAATATTGCTACCTGATCTGGTGATGATCCTGTTTCCACCACAAATGCTCTCAGACTATTATTATCAAAAGAAATAGATTGGGGAGCACTAATATTATTAATTGTTCCATTCAGAATTACATTCCCTGGATTTAATATTTGCAATACCTCTATGGAACCACTGTAACTTGCTACTAAAGCTGTTCCTCCATCTGGACTGATCGAAATATTTATTGGTCCTTGCGTTACTGAAATTGCATTATTTAAATCAGTTATTACACCAGTGGTAGTGTTAATAAGTAAAACGTGGACCTGATTTCCATTATAGTCTGTTACCAGAACTGTTCCATCACCAGAAATTGCAACAGATTGAGCATTTCTTGGTGAAATATCTAACGTCTGTATTAATGTTCTATTGTTTACATCAATTACAGCAATTGAAGATGCTAATCCTCCATCCGTTACAAGTGCAAATGCACCATTATCCGTAAGAGCAATATCTTCAGCTGCAAAGCTTATATTAATTGTATCTATTACTATTGGTGAAGCTGGATTTGTTAGATCAACAAAAAAGACTGAATTATTTGTGAAATTAGTAATAAGACTTGTCTTTCCATCTGGTGTTAGGACGGGATCAAGTAACTCACCACTATTTCCCAAATTTCCAACTAGATAAGGACCCGCAATAGTATTGTTCTGAACATCAATAATATGAATAGATCTATCATTATAATTTGTTACAATCCCAATCTCATTACCTAAGGGCTGTGAAGGCATAACATTTAGGGACACTGGAATTGTTAGATTTGGATTATTGGGATCATTACTATTAATTATAATATTTCCATTGTAATTCCCTACATTCAAGCCTGCTCCATTAACCTCTACAGTCATTATTTGGCTATCCCCAGGTTGGATTATCCCATTTATCGGTGTTTCTGATAACCACATAACATCTGATCCACCTCCACTGAATACTTCAACGTCATCAAAAAACCAACCAGCAAAAGTATTCGCCGCACCATCATTTGTATCAAAATAAAACCTTACCTGAACTAGTTGCCCAGCATAAGATGAAATGTCTATCGTAGATAATATCCATCCTCCACTATTACCTGATGGAGCATTTCCACCACCACTTGGTGCGGAGTTACCCCTAAGTTGTGTCCAGGTTCCGCCTCCGTCTGTGGTTATATCTACCATACAATAATCCCACCCTGGTTCGGTATCATAATTTTCAAAAAATTCTAATGTTAGTGGAGCTGTTGCTCCGATTAAATCAATACTTGGTGAGATTACAGCACTATTTATTCGGTTCCCAGTATTATAATTTCCCTGAGATTCAATACCAAACCACCAACTATTATTCGAACTATTATAATCCAAGCTTGTCTGATGCCACAAATCATCAGTAGAACCTCCGATCAGTTCAGTTGTCCAACCGTTCGTTCCGCTTTCCATGTCATCAGAAAAGTAGGTTATATTTGGTGAATCGTTATTTATTGTTCGATATTTAATTAAATGCGGTTTTAATGATTTATTTTTAGCGTTTAAATCCATTTTAAAGATATTATCACTTCTTATGTTGAATTTTTCGTTGAAATCATTATTATAAGATTGACTCACCACCGGTGAATTTAAAAATGTTGAACTTGATTGTATCATTTCATTAGTCATTTTCAAGATCAATGCATCAGACTCAGTGGCATTCCAAATTAGATCTTGCGCCCCACTATTGTAAATTGTCAGTATGTCTGTTGCAGTGTTTCCCTCAACTACTTCAAAGAATAATGAGTCGGGTATAACCGATATTTGAGGATCAGGCGGTACATTAACCACTGTAGATTTTGTAGCTTCTCTTGTAAAATTACCATTGATCGGTGAAACTCCTGATGCATGTACGGTAAATGTGTAACTTCCCTCAATATTTGTATCAGTGAAATAATTAGCATAAATTCCATCATTTGCTCCTCCATCTCCATGTGCCCCATCATCAAATAACGTTATTGTAGTATTTAAATAGAATAATTCACCTTCATCACTTATATATGATACAACACCGTTCTTCGAAATGGAATGCAACATCGTCATTGATTCTTGGTTATTAGTCATCTCTTCTTCAATTGATTGATTGCGGTATTTCCTGAATGCCATAACACTTGCAATTGTCGGGGTAAGAACATCCGCTGTAACACTTGCGTTAAGAATTGGAGTTCCTTCTTCATTAATATCTGCAGAGATTAATATTGGTTCACCAACACCATACTCATTTTTACTAAAGTAAACATCCATTGTTAATGTGGCTGTGCCTATAATAGAGGCGTTGTAATCTTCAGAACCTGAAGGTAAATCAATGGCTATTATTTTTAATGTCCAATCTCCTGCAACAGGCGAGTTTACTGTGTAAAATTCATAAGTATTCCCTGTAGAAAATTCTATATCCGGATCTACTAAAGCTGTGTCTGGATTAATAATCCTTCCATTTGGATCAATCAGTTCCAGGTCTAAATCGCTACCCGGCCATGTTACTGCAAAAGTCGCATTGGTAACAGATCCATCAACCGGTGCGTTGTGAGTAATTGTTTGTCCCTGGTTAATTGAACCCGAAAAATTGGCGATTACTTGCTGTCCTGTAACATTAGCTCTTATCGTGTTATAAATATTCTGCAATCCAGAAGCGTCCGGTGCAAAACTGTAAAATCCACCTGTCTGAGCTGCTATATCATTTAAAAGTACCTGATCCGAATTTGGACCAAGAGCAATTGTATAAATATCTGTATTTTCAGGAATTGTTGGAAGTACATCCTCAACCATTGGAGGAGAGTTTTGTTGACCATCACTCAGTAAAATCATTCCTTGATGAACTGATGTGTTACCATTATTCAATTGATTCTGCCCTTCTTGAATTCCACCACCAATAGAAGTTGCACCGCCACTTGTGATAGCACTAATTGCATTCTGTGCATCAGTTTTTGTTGCTTCAGAAATAATTGTTGTTAATGGGAAATTTACGGTTGCATTCTGATTAAAACTTACAACTCCAATCCTATCACCTATTTGCATTAGACCAACAAAAGTACTTGCTGCTGTTTTAGCTGGTTCCATATACCCATAATTACCCATAGAGCCAGATTTATCGATTACAAGTGCAACATCTATGTTATTACCTTGGCTTGATAAATTAAATGCGTCCGTAGAAAACATCCCGCGACCATGTGTAGCTGCAATAACCCTGAAATCACTACCCCTTATTTTTAACATATCAGTACGAACATTCGCTAAACCATTATTTGATGCTACCCAATTTGGTGATGACTCGTTCAGGTTTTGAGTCATCCAAACTCCGATTTCGGTTGCTAGCATTACTTCCTTTCTATTATTTGGATTATAAATCGTCCATCGTACCGGCATATCTGGTAAGTTTCCTTCTTTGTTCGACCAATTTGTACCTCCATCTAGAGTTTCCCAAACTGAAATTACTCCATAACTAGAAAATGTAACCAAAATTTGGTTATCGGATGCCCCTAACTCAATAGATGATAAATATCCTGTAAAATTACTTCCAGAGATATCTGTTACAGTGGGAGAATCAGTATCTGAGTTTTCAATTTTAAATACTTTACTAAACTGAGTTCCTACGAATATTGTATTCGATGAGTAAGGTGAAACTTTAATATTTGAAGCAGTTGAACCCAAGGTTAAACCGGTTAAATCATCAACAACAGGATTGCCTGTAATATTTTTGATTCGTTTAAGACTTGTTGCATCCTTCGCAGCATATAAAATTTTTGAATCACTATCGTAATCTGCAGGGTTAATAAATAATCCAGTATTGTCGCTAGATATACTTGTAAAAGTATTTCCACCATTTGTACTACGATAATAATTGTTACGAATATAGGATGCTATTTGAAAGTTGGGATCTAATTTATCAATAAAACTGTACCCACCATCTCCCCCTACCACTTGTACAGTTTCATCTATTCCAACAGCATCAAACTGTTGCGTACCATTATCTTGAGTACCACCAAGCAAGTATTCAATATTATTCTGGGGATGAATATCACCAGAGTAAAATTGTGTTATATTATATCCATTATTTTTATTAAGAAAATCGGAACCACTATCAATGGTATAATGTATTCCTCCATCGTTACCTACAATGATTTCATTGATATTATTCGGCCGGAATAATATAGCATGTTGGTCCGCATGTACATATGGTAGACTTGTTCCTTCAAACCAACGAGATATTTGACTCCAACCTGTTCCACCATTTGTAGTTCTAAATAAGTCTACACCACCGATATATACAATATCAGAATTTGTGGGATGTACGGTTGCAATTAAATCATACCATGCTTGATTTTTTGCAAATGTGTTACCATCGACATTCATAGGTGTTGTTAAAACAGTCCAGTTTGCTCCTTTATCTGTTGTTTTATATAAGTTCTCAATTGCGTTCCCAGAACCTTGTACTAACGCATAAATTATATTTGCATTTGAGGGTGCGGTTGCTAACTCAATTCGTCGTATACCAGTATTAGGGAAACCATTAGTCCCAGAGTTTAATTTTGTCCAATCCCCTGCATTGCCAGTTGTTGAACTATAAACTCCATCAGTAGAAAATATTCCCATTGAAACATAAATACTATTATCACTACCTAATTCAATATCTGCAGCACGATCCGTCGAAGATGATGATGGACTTGTGGATGTGTTTAATACTGCATTCCAACTAGTGCCTCCATCAGTAGATCTCATTATGCCATTATCTCGGGTTGCAACATAAACATCCCCTGTGGAAGGATGTACCTTTATTTTTTGCACATAGTAAAAATTAGTATTATTGGTACTGGTCAACCTAGCCCAATTATTACCACCATCAGTAGTTTTCCATACACCAGCCCCTCTAACAGCATCAACGTTAAACCAACCTTCGCCCGTTCCAACATAAAAAACCTGAGTATTAGTTGGATCAAATTCTATACTACTAATTGCAATATTGTCCCAGAAATCGTCTACATGATTCCAAACAGGTGTATTGGAAGTGATATCGTTTGTAAACCATAGACCCCCTGCTACTCCGCCAACCCAAACCTTTTTATTATTGTTGTCGTTAGGATCCCACATTACGGCTCGCGTTCTACCACCAACATTTGACGGTCCCCTTTCCTCCCACTGTACTGAAACTGGATTACTCATCCTAGAAATTTTCGCTTTTTCATAAGCAATAAATAACCGTTCAAAGGGCACATAACCTAAGCTTGGATCTAAGGTCATCTTGAAATTTTGTTCCCAGGCAAGATCCGGTCTGTCTGTTTTTATTTTTTCTCCTACTTGTGTTATAACATTTTCTATTGCTACAAAATCGGAACGAACTACCAGATAGGAAATCGAAATACTTAGTAATAATAATATCAAAACAGTTTTGTAATGTAAATTCATTAGAAGCCCTCCTAAATGAAATGAAAAAAAGATAGTTAATTAACTAATTGTATGTAATGTGCTCCTTGTATATCCTCCTTTCTTCAAATAATATTGTATTTATAGTTAACGCTAGGGTACTACATATAATTATTTTACGAAGAGTACATGAAGAGTTAATTAGTATATAATTTATCCTAGCATATCTATTATATATTGAATTTCTGCCTTCTCGGAAAAAGTGGAAAATAATTTTAGCATAATTGATCACCAAGTGTTATACCACTGCTCATAATGAGAATAGTTAAAGAATTACAAACCCTCATATTTTAATATAGATGGTAATCTACAGTCTTGTGACTAAATTGATATGAATAGTATCAATTATACAACAATAAATGGATAAGTTTGATGAGGATAGGGTGGTTATTCTTCTACTTTTAGCTATTCTTTTGTTATTTACTTTGTATTGAAACCCAAAATTTGCAGGGTTGTAAAATAATTTTTAAACTGCAGATTGTATTGTAAGTATTGAGTGGAATTATAAAAACGATGAATATAAAGCTTTCGGAGGAGATGGCACTCCGTATTTCAGCATCTGGTTTACCGATAAAACAACAGGTAAAGAAACTTACGGTGTTGGAAGGTATCTCGATTTTAAAAAAGAAGATGACCCCGATCATATTTATACAATTGATTTTAACAGAGCTTACAATCCTTATTGTGCTTACAGCGCTCAATTCACCTGCCCCATCCCGCGCCAGGAAGATTACATTGATATTGAGATTAAAGCAGGTGAAAAGAATTTCCATTAATATTATTTAACGAGGATATTTCGTTGATTATTGTACTCGAAAAAGGTGTCAGAGATGATCAGGTTGAAGATATAATAAAACAGGTCGAAGATTATGGATTTTCAATTCATAAATCTACAGGCGAAGAGCAAATTGTTTTAGGTGCGATTGGCATTCAGCCGG
>QILJ01000310.1 GCA_003233295.1 Ignavibacteria bacterium
GATTTCCGGGTAGGAAAGGATGGAACGCTTAACGCTGCTCTCGGCGACGCCACCGGACACGGGATGCAGGCGGGAACTCTTGTAACTATAATGAAAGGTATCTTTACCACTGAAGCGGAGAATAACGATGTGCTTACCTTTTTCAATAAATCCAATAAAGCTTTGAAAGAAATAAATCTTGATAGATTAATGATGGCGTTCGCGTTTCTAAAAATTAAAGGCAATCAATTAGCGCTTTCCAATGCCGGAATACCCCTAATTTATATTTATAGAAGCAAAACTAAAGAGCTCGAAAAAATTAACAACAAGGGAATGCCCCTCGGCGCGATGAGGGATTTCCCTTACAAAGAGACAAAGTCGGAGCTGAATAGTGGAGATGTAATATTTCTTTTAAGCGACGGTTTACCGGAGTTGTTTAACGAAGAGAAAGAAATGTTTGGCTACGAAAGAGTTGAAAAAACATTCACGGAAGTGGCGGATAGATCGCCGGAGAAAATAATTGAGCGCTTAAAAGACACGGCAATAGATTGGACAAACGGAAAAGACCCCGACGACGACGTGACGTTTGTTGTGATAAAAGTAAAGTAGACCTGTCTTAGTGACATTGACAGCATAATGTTTTTACGAAGCTGGAAGTTTGTTCTTGGGGTGTTTGTCCGCCATCTTTTTGGCGGAGATGAGGAATGTGACATTCGTAGTTATTAAAACGAAATAGACATAAAAGTATAAAAAACATAAGCGAAAAAATATTATTATGAAAATAAAATTACTTGTTAAACGGATGATTAGAATACTTTACGCTAAATTATTTTTACTGTCATTCTTTTTGCCTATTTCAACTTTTGTTTTTGCGCAAGAGAACTTTGTTTTTGAAAATTTCTCAATCCCGCAAGGACTATCTAACCCGACAATAAATTGTATTTATGAAGACAAGTACGGATTTCTTTGGCTTGGGACAAACAACGGTTTGAACAGATATGACGGATATGAATTCAAGGTATTTAAAAATGATCCTACTGACAGTACAAGTTTACCCAGCAATAGCATTGTAACAATCAGCGAAGACCATAATGGAAATTTATGGATTGGCGGTGCAAATGTTTTAGTGAAATTTGATAGAATGAACGGCAATTTTATAAAGGTTGCTTTTGACAGAGAACAAAATTTGAACCAGCCGATTGTTGAGAAAATCTTGATTGATAAAAAAAACAGAATTTGGGCATCTACGGATTTTTTTGGGTTACATTTAGTTAATCAAGAAAAAATGACCTCTAAACGAAAGAAGTTTATTCTTAATAATAAAGAATTAGCAAATGGAGATATTTATTCAATAATTGAAACAGCTAAAAATGAAATATTAGCTGTTGATAATGGTGCCGGTGTCTTTTATTACGACGAAAATTTAGATGAATTTCATCTCTATTCTAATCTCGGAACAGAAACCGTTGGCTCTTCATCACAAGTTTTGTTTGAAGACGAATTTAACAGATTATGGATTGGAGGAGCCAGGTTATTGTCTATATATAACAGGGAATCCAAAAATATTGAAAAGGTTGACCTTTTTTATAACAAGCAAAGCAAATATTACAGTAACGGTATATTTAATATTATTAAAGATAAATCCGGATTTATTTGGATTGCTACTTTAGATAGAGGACTCTTCCGATATAATCCGGTTGATAATAAATTTTTCCATTTTACTGAAAAAAATAAAACAAAAAACAGCTTTAAACCAACAAGGGTTCTTTCATTATTTCAAGATAGTTTTGGAAACATTTGGATTGGTACGGCAATAAACGGATTATACAAAGTTGACCCGAATAAACAACCAATGAATATAATCAGCATTCCGGAAAACTTAAAAACAAATACAATTGCTGATGGAATAACCGCTGTAACAAAAGACAGCAATAATAATCTGGCAATAGGCACAAACGGTTTGGGCGTTATTTGGAAAAATTATAAAACAGGCTCAGTAAAAAACTATAAATATTTTATAAATAAGAAAACCATTTCAAGCAATATAATAACATCTCTTACTGTTGATAAAGATAACAATCTTTGGATCGGTAGTAGTTTAGGGTTAGACAAATTGAATCCTAAAAGTGGAATTATTAATAAATATTATACCGATGCACAAAAAAAATATCGTCAATATAGTATTAATGATTTACAATTTGATAATGCCGGAAGACTTTTTATAGCACATACGGGCGGCGTTGATATTCTATACCCGAATCAGAATTATGTGAAAGAAATTCCAAGTGTATATAAGCGTGAATACGCTGAAGAACTACTGTCCAAAATAGTTGAACTTTCCGGCTCTTCAAAGCCAATCGCATCCATATTAAAAGTTGGCGAACAAAAAAGCTTGGAAAAAGAATTTGAACTAAAGGACGATACTAAAATTTTAGCGATTGGTGTCGGCGAAGGACAGCCAAATTTAGAAATTATGTTTGATTACGGTTGGCTTGAAGACGAAGACGGAAATATAATTTGGGGAATGCAAAAATTTTTCAATTCTTTTCATTTTCAAGGCGGAATGAAAAATAGAATAATGACCCGAACTCTTGAACTAAAGAAAGGCAGATATAAACTTAAATACAAATCAGATGTAGGACATTGTTATGGAGCTTTTAACGTGGTTGCACCTAAGGATTCTTCTCTTTGGGGAATTCAATTAATAAAATTAAATGACAATCTTTTTTCTGAATTATCTAAAAAAATTGATGATGAAATAGAGAATAGTTCAAAAATGCTGATGGACGATGCCCAATCAATATTTATAAGTAAATTGTATGAAAATATACTTTGGATTGGTACGCTGAGTCAGGGTCTTCTCAAATATAATTTAAGTAACGGTAAATTTAAGCAGTATAACAAAATTATTGAATCTGCTGCTGCAGATTTTGTTATAAGCAACGATGTTTACTTCGTTTTGGAAGATAGTAAAGGCTTTGTTTGGTTTTCCTCGCCAAATGGTTTGGGCAAACTTAATCCTAAGACAGAGATGATCAAATACTTTACCGAAAAGGATGGTTTGCCTACAAATATGATTAGGACAATTCAAGAAGATAATTATGGAAATTTATGGATCAGCAGCGCCGCCGGTTTAACTACTCTCGTTAGAAATAACGAAGGAGAGAAAGAAACATTTATCAATATTGATATTAAAGACGGCTTACAGGGTTATTCCTATTCACGCGCTACTTGGAAATCAGAGAATGGTGAATTATACTTTGGAGGGGTTAACGGCATCAACTATTTCAGACCTGGAAGAACAAATCAAACAAAGCCAAAAATTGTAATTACAGATTTCAGATTATCTGATGTTTCCGTGTTTGATGACAGTTCAAATTCACTTCTAAAAAAAGAATTGAACGAAACTGAAGAATTAAAATTAAACTACACTCAAAACGATATCGCTTTTCAATTTTCACCTATACATTATTCCAGACCGGAAAGAAATTTGATTGCCTACAAACTGGAAGGTTTTAATAAAGATTGGGTATACAGTAAATTAAAATTTGCTTCTTTTACAAATCTTGACCCCGGCGAATATGTTTTTAAGTTGAAGGCGGCAAATGGAGATGGAATATGGAGCGAAGATGAAAAGGCAGTTAAAATTGAAATAGCTCCTCCATATTGGAAGACTACCTTTGCATACGTTTTATACGGATTGCTAATTATATCCGGAATATTTGGAATTGATAAATTTCAGCGAAGAAGACTACTTGCTAAAGCAAAAGAGAAAATGAAAATTCAGGAAGCAGAACTTCGTGCAGTAACTGCAGAGGCTCAGGCAAAAGTAGTTCAAGCCGAAAACGACCGTAAAACAAAAGAGCTTGAGGAAGCTCGTGAACTTCAGCTTTCTATGCTGCCCAAAGAACTTCCCAAAATACCAAATCTTGATATTGCCGTTTATATGCAGACTGCAACCGAAGTGGGCGGAGATTATTATGATTTTCACGTTGGAATGGACGGAACGCTTACTGTTGTAGTAGGCGACGCAACCGGTCACGGATTAAATGCGGGAACTATTGTAACGGCAACAAAGAGTTTGTTTAGCTCATATGCTAATAATCCGGATATCCTTTTCACCTTTTCAGAAATCTCACGTGTAATAAAAGGGATGAAATTCCATCAGCTGACAATGTGCTTAATGCTGATAAAGATAAAAGGGAATGAATTTTCTGTATCATCGGCAGCAATGCCTCCGGCTTTGATATACAGAAAAAAGAATCAGGCAATAGAGGAGATATTTATGAAAGGGATGCCTCTCGGAGCGATGAAAGATTTTCCTTACACATTAAAAGAAAGTCAGTTAGAACAAGGTGATACAATTTTATTATTGACTGATGGATTACCGGAATTAACTAATGATAATAATGAAATGTACGGTTATGACAGAACAAAAACAGAGTTTCATTCAATGGCAGAAAAAGAACCAGAAGAAATTATTAATCATTTAAAAAAATCAGCATCACAATGGGTAAACGGAAAAGACCCAGATGACGACGTTACGTTTGTGGTAATTAAAATGAGATGATGTTTACCCGCCAATTATTTTGGCGGAATGTTACATTTGTTGTTATAAAAGTGAAATAACAATTACAATTTTATTTGCTCAGTAATGAGCACGTAGCTAGTAAATAATAATAAAATATATAAAGGAGTAACACCATGAGAGTTTTAGAAAGCACAAAAATAGTCGAGAAACAAGTCGACCCTTCAAAAATACTGCAAGTTGGAATGGGATTCCTCGCATCGAAAACATTATTAACTGCTGTCAACATGGGGCTTTTCACCCAACTGGCTCAAGGTGAATTATCGGGTAAAAGCATTCAGGAAAAACTAGGTCTGCATGATCGTGGACTTTATGATTTTCTTGATACATTAGTTGCTTTAGGGTTTTTGAAAAGAAGCGGCATAAAAGAATCTGCAGTATACAGAAATGCTGAAGATTCTGACATATTCTTGGATAAAAATAAACCAAGTTATATGGGTGGAATTTTAGAAATGTCCAATCATAGATTATATTCATTCTGGAATGATCTTGAAGAAGGATTGAAGACAGGTGCGCCTCAAAATGAAATTAAATCCGGTGGAGAGAATTTATTCGAAGCGTTATACGCTGATGAAGAAAGGCTGAGGGAATTTCTACAAGCGATGGCGGGCATACAGATGGGAAATTTCAAAGTGTTTTCTAATGAGTTTGATTTTTCTAAATATAACACTCTCTGTGATATTGGAGGAGCCGGCGGTTTTTTGGCTGCTCAAGTTGCAATAGAAAATGATCATATGAAATGTATATCGTTTGATCTACCGCAAGTTTCACCCATCGCTCAAGAAAATATAACAAAGATGGGGATTGATAATAATGTGATAATTCAAGCCGGTGATTTCTTCGTTGATGATTTTCCCAAAACGGATATAATAACGATGGGTAATGTTCTTCATGATTGGGGTATTGAAAATAAGAAATACTTGATAAAAAAAGCGTATGATGCTTTACCAGAAGGAGGTTCGTTAGTGGTTATCGAAAATATCATTGATAACGACAGGAGTAAAAATGTATTTGGTCTTTTAATCTCGCTGAATATGATAATTGAAACACCAGACGGATTTGATTTTACAGCTGAAGATTTTAATAAATGGGCTACTGAAATTGGTTTTAAGGAAACATCTATAATGCCATTAACTGGACCGGCTAGCGCTGCAATTGCTGTTAAATAAATTTAAACGAGATTATGCAATAGGAAAGAAAATTTAGGCAACAAAGACTTCATCTATTGCATCTCCGAGGGAGTCCTTCGGACAAATCTCGGTAATCCTGCCATACTTGGAGTTGGGGATGATAACCCAAATACTTATTTGTAGAAAGTTATCATCCCTTACTCCAAGTAGAGCGTATATGCATTTGAAGGCTTCTAATGCATAGATTGGGTTTAACTGGTATTTTACTCATCATTTTTGATAATTGATTATTAAAATTCATTTAATTGAAATTTTATATATTTTTAAAACATATCAATTATTACAAATTCAATTTTTAATAATATGAAAATCAAAATTGTATTAGTTTTTCTGCTTATCATTAATGGGTATTTTTTCGCCCAGCAGAATGATACTCTGATAGTAAGCTATGATGATATTGATAGTACTGCGATTGAAGTATATGATGGATGGAAGTATCATTCCGGCGATGATCCATCTTGGGCTGATGTTCAATATGATGATTCCAACTGGGAGATAATAGATGCACGATTAATTATTAGTGACTCCACTGATTTTGATTGGAAGGGGATAGGATGGTTTCGCAGAATTATAAAAATAGATTCTGCTTTGATCGATGGCAATATTGCTTTATCGATGTACCATTTTGGTGCTTCACAAATATTTCTTAACGGAAAACTTGTCCACGAGTTTGGAAAAGTTTCTGTCTTCCCAGATTCAGAGCAGATTTATCAGCCTCGAAATAAGCCAATTGTAATAAACCTTGATACTAATTCAGTTTATCTTTTAGCAGTAAGATATTCTAATTGGAATGCTAAGATAGAAAAGGACTGGTATAAAAAATGGTTCTCGCAGATAGGATTTACATTAAAAATTGCAGGGACCAATAATTTTATTAAATCAACTATTGTAAATGAGGAATTAACTTTCTCTGTTAATATCGGGATCAGCGGAATATTTCTTACTCTTTCTTTATTGTACCTTCTCTTGTATCTATTTTATCAGAGGAAAAGAGAAAACCTTTACTATTCCCTTTTTACTTTTTTCCTAGGGGTTCTTTTTTTCATTTCTATAGCTATTAGATTAAATACCTCAAGTTTGAGCCTTGAAGCAATATTCATGATGATCAATTCTTCTGCCTTGCCTTTTGTCTTTGTATCCTATTTAGGATTCTTGTACTCAATATTTTATACAAAAATGCCGAAGCAATTCTTTTTCTTTCTATTTATTGCAATTGTGATTTTGATCTTGGTCTTTACTAATATAACCTCAGATTTTACGGATTATACTGTTATTGGATTGCTCATACTCTCTTCAATTGAAAGTTTAAGAGTAATAACGTTAGCAATAAAAAGGGAACAAGAAAATTCATGGATAATTGGTGCCGGTGTGGTCATATATGCTGCTTTTATTATTGGTCTAGTCGTAATAAGTTTAGCAACGTGGGATATAAATTCAATATATGGCTTGGTCTTTTTCTTTGTCGGTTTACTAGGTCTGCCTTTATCAATGTCGGTTTACTTGGCAAGGAACATTGCAGTGACAAATAAGAATCTTGAGCAGCAATTGATCACAGTTAAGGAGTTATCGCAGAGGGAAATTGAAAATCAGAAAAGAACCGCCGAACTGGAAATTCATGCCGAGCGCGAACGTATTGAGAATGAACGTAAGACGAAGGAACTGGAAGAAGCACGTCAATTACAGTTTTCACTCCTTCCAAAAGAATTACCGAAACTACACGAATATGATATTGCTGTTTATATGAAAACCGCAACAGAAGTCGGCGGAGATTATTATGACTTTCATTTGTCCAATGACAATACTCTTACAGTTGCAATTGGTGATGCAACGGGACATGGATTAAAAGCCGGCACAATGGTAACCGCAACCAAGAGCCTGTTCAATTCCTTTGCTGGAGAACAGGATATTCTTGCCACTCTTTCTAAAATGGCAGATGCGCTTAGAGGTATGAATTTTAGATTACTCTCGATGTGTTTTTCAATAGCAAAAATTAATAATAAGAAGTTAAGAATTTCATCTGCCGGAATGCCGCCAGTATTGATTTATAGAAAGGGGAGCGACAGTGTTGAAGAAATATTTTTAAGAGGTATGCCTTTGGGATCATCAGCGACTTATGACTATGAGTTGAGGGAAGCAGAATTAAATGAAGGTGATTTGATATTCATGTACAGCGATGGCTTCCCCGAATTATTCAATAGGAATAAGGAAATGTTTGGGTATGATAGAGTTAAAAGAGAGATACAAAAAATTGCGGATAATGATTCTCAAACAATTATCGATGAACTGAACAAAGTAACTAACCAATGGGCAGGCGATAGAGCGCCAGATGATGATATCACCTTTGTTGTGATTAAGATAAAGTGATTGAATAGAACGCTGATGACACAGATTTGCACTGATTAATTAAGTGACAAAAACCTTCAAGGTCTCCAAAATCTTGCATGTTTAGAAAGTTACTTTTCATAAATCCCATCTAAATCCACAATGGCGGAATTTATAGTATGACCTAACTCGTCACTATCCAGAATCTAGTATCCAACATCCAACTCACTTCAGAAGTATTAGCTTTTTCGATTGATTAAATCCGCCAACGGTCAAACGGTAAATATAAGTTCCGCTAGGAAGATTAGATGCATCAAATTTTACTTCATATTGACCGGGTTGTTGCTGTTCATTAACAAGTGTTGCAACTTCTCGTCCGAGTATATCGTAAACTTTAAGTGATACATTGTAGAGCCAATCTCCTGATTGGCTTTTGTCTATTCCATCAGCACTTTGAGCGAAAGAGGACTTTCGCTCTACAAATGGAATAGAATATTTTATTGTTGTACTCGGATTGAAAGGATTTGGATAATTCTGAGAGAGTTCAAAGTTGTTCGGCTGAACATTATTCTTCTCAACAGCAACAACAAAATCAG
>QILJ01000061.1 GCA_003233295.1 Ignavibacteria bacterium
GGATGTTCAATTGCTTCACCGTCTTCCATACCGAGTTTCGACATGATGCTCGTAACTCTATCACCGCCGAATAATCTCATTAAATCATCTTCGAGTGAAATGAAAAACTTTGATGTACCGGGATCACCTTGTCGTCCGGAACGACCGCGCAGCTGCCTGTCAATTCTTCTTGATTCATGACGACCGGTACCAAGTATATAGAGTCCTCCTTTATCTGTGACTCCGGCACCGAGTTTAATATCAGTTCCTCTACCAGCCATGTTAGTTGCAATTGTAACTGCACCCGGCTGACCGGCAAATGCAATTATCTCAGCTTCCCTGCCATGCTGCTTAGCATTTAACACATTATGCTGAACACCTTGTCTCTTCAACATTCTACTTAACGTTTCAGAAACTTCAACACTTACAGTACCAACAAGTACAGGGCGCATCTCGGCTTTCAGTTCTTTTATTTTCTCAATTACTGCATTGTATTTTTCACGTTTGGTTCTATAAATAGCATCTTCTTCATCAATACGTGCAATAGGTTTATTGGTTGGAATTACAACAACTTCCAATTTATATATTTCGTAAAATTCTCCTTCTTCGGTTTCGGCAGTACCGGTCATACCGGCTAATTTTTTATATAGCCTGAAATAGTTTTGGAGTGTAATGGTAGCAAGAGTCTGCGAGTCTCTTTCAACTTTTACATTTTCCTTTGCTTCAATCGCCTGGTGCAGTCCGTCAGAATATCTTCTGCCCGGAAGAACACGACCGGTAAACTCATCAACAATCGCTATCTTGCCATCTTCGGTTACAACATATTCATCATCTCTTGAAAACATTGTATAGGCTTTTAACAGCTGATTCAATGTATGGATCCTGTCGCTTCTTTCTCCGTAAAGATGATAAAGTTCATCTTTCATTTTTATGCGCTGCTCATCGGTAAGAGATTCATCGTTCTCAATCCTACTGATTTCAGTTCCAAGATCGGGGAGGATAAAAAAGTCTGCTCCTTCACCGGAACCGGATGCAAGTTCTTCACGTCCTTTTTCTGTAAGGTCAAGTGAGTTTTGTTTTTCGTCAATAGCAAAATATAATTCTTCGTCAATTTCAGGCATATACTTCGCATTATCTCTCAGATATTCAAGTTCAGTATGGTTCAGAAGTTTCTGATATTCCGGTTCGCTCAATAATTTAAGCAGTCTCTTGTTTTTAGGTAATCCCCTGCTGGCGCGCAGTAAAGCCTTACCGGCTGCCGCTCTGTCGCCATTTTCAGATTTCAAAATTGTTTCGGCTTCTTGAACCAACTGTGCAACAAGAGCTGTCTGCTTTCTGTATAGCGTTTCAACTTTCGGTTTCATCTCATAGAATTTATGGTCTAAATTTCCAACCGGGCCTGAAATTATCAACGGTGTTCTCGCTTCGTCAATAAGTACGGAGTCAACTTCATCAACTATGGTATAGTTGTGAACTCTCTGCACACAATTTTCTAATGAGACCGCCATATTATCACGCAGATAATCGAAACCAAATTCGTTGTTGGTTCCGTAAGTGATATCTCTCGCATATATATCCTTGCGCTGATCGGGGTCCATGGTATTCAGAATACAGCCGACTGTCAATCCGTGGAATTTATAAACTTCTCCCATCCATTCACTATCACGTTTTGCCAGATAATCGTTTACCGTAACCAGATGTACTCCGCGACCTGTAAGCGCATTTAAATAAATAGGCATTGTTGCAACAAGCGTTTTACCTTCACCGGTAGCCATCTCAGCAATTTTACCCTGATGCAGAACAATACCGCCAATCAACTGGACATCGTAAGGAACCATTTCCCATGTAATTTTTGTTCCGGCAGCATCCCACGATTTACCAACCAAGCGGCGGCAAGTATCTTTAATAACTGCAAATGCTTCCGGCAGAAGCTGATCTAAAATTTCTTCATACTGCTCGTCCAACAGCTCATTCAGTTCATCAAGTTTATCATATAAACTGTTTCTATCCTCATCAATTCTGTCGGCTTTCAGTTTTGCTTTTATATCTTCAATATTCTTACGGGTCTCTTCTGTATAAGCTTGAATTTTCTCTCTGAACTCATCCGTTTTGGCACGTAACTCATCGTCACTAAGATCCTGCAATTTTTCATACTCTTGATTGATCTCATCAACGATCGGCCATAACTCTTTAAGAGCTTTTTCATTCCTATCGCCGAATACTTTCTTTAATAGTCCTTGTAACATTCACTTCTCCAATTTTTCATAAGTTTAAAGTTACAGAAAAGTGCCTTTTATTACAATGAAAGGAACTACTTCAAACGTTATGAAACGATATTTTTTCAAACATCCTACCGTATAATTCTATTTGTTTGATTAAGATTAATAGAATTAATATAAAAGTAGGATTAGAGTACAAAAATAGCGAACCGCCTGAAAATAAAATATGGCAAAATTTGTAACTAAATTAAGAAGGCGAATTAGCTAATTAATTTCCTTTAGATAGATTATACGCTTCTTTTAAAGCTTTGGTCAGATCAGTGTTGATCTCGTTTATCTCTTTCAAATCTGCAAGATGAAAAACCCTATTTTTTGATATCCTGATTAGTTTTGTAATACACGGTAATTTCTTCTCTTTCATTGCTTGGAATTCAAGATGAATCTTATTTTTCTTGAGATAGATCGAGAGGAAAGTTGATGACCTTTGTACCTGGATTACAGTTTTGAGTGGAAGTAATTCAATGTCACCGAATTCTGAAACCACATCAAGTAATTTGTGAAACATTTCAACAATAAATACGGGTTTACTATTTATATGCTGTTCAATTGTCGATTGCTCACACGAATGCCATTGATTTGTATTTTTAAACTCTCTCCCGCATGTCTCGCAGATCCATGTCATTTTAATTCACCAAAGTATTCATTCCATCTATCTGAAGAAAAGATCAACAATTGGATGGATGGAATGAAATAAAAATATTAATCAGCTTGCTCGTTTCCGGCAAAACCATACCCGAGATCGAAACCTTCCTTACCGCTTGCTATAAGAAAAAGAACTGCAGCGGCAGCAACTGCATCTAAAACTTGCGCGGCAATATATGAAAATATATCGGAAGATTTGAAGCGTCCTCCCATCCATAATCCTACTGTAACTGCATGATTAAAATGCGCCCCCGAAATATGACCAAATCCATAAACGAGAGTTAAGACTGTTAAACCGAATGTAAGAGCTATCCCCATATAACCAATTCCAACACCAGGAATACCGGCAGCTAATACAGCACTACCGCACCCGCCAAGTACCAGCCAGAAAGTACCGATGAACTCAGCACCTACTCTGTTTGCTAATTTCATTTGTGGATATCCTATTTTGTTAATGATTTTTAGATGCTTTGAGCTGTGAAATTTTAAATTTTGAGTAATTTGGGATGCATCTGGATTGTAAGATAAGTAATTTATAAGAAATTATAAAAAAACAATATTGAACTTAGAAGATTATTTTTATTTTACTCCGCCACCCATTTTGTAGCCGGATAGATCGAGAGTGACCCATTTATATCCCCTGGCTTTACCTTCGTTTGCCACCTGTTCGCTGATATCAAGAAAATGTCTCATTTCGTTTTTGCCTATTTCAATCCGGAGAAAATCTTCATTTCCGTCTCTGCATATTCGCACTCTTTTTATTTTAATGCCGGCTTGTTCAATCATGATTTCCAATTCTTCAATATCGTGTAATCGTTTTTCCGATATTGAAATACCGGTCATAACGCGTGAACTTAAACAAGGGTTAGATGGTTTATCGGATAAGTTAATGCCGTTGATCTTTAGAACTTTGCGTATCTCGTCTTTCGTTAAACCTGCATTTGCCAAGGGTGCTGTAATTTCATTCTCTAAAGCGGCTTTATGTCCGGGTCTAAAATCCGATCTGTCAGAATCGTTATAACCGTATGCTACCCATTTGTACTCATTGCTTTCGACAATTTCACCGGTTAGACGAAACAATTCCTTTTTACAGAAATAACATCTGTTCAAATCGTTTTGAAGATAGTTCGGATCATCAAACTCATGACTTTTTTCAATTTTATGATCAACACCTAAGTTAATTGCAAATTCAACTGCTTCATTCAATTCTGCTCTAGGCAGACTTGGGCTATCGGTTGTAAGCGCCAATAACTTTCCTCCATTTACATCCAAAATCTTTTTAGCAGCCCATAGTAGAAAAGCACTATCAACTCCACCCGAGAAAGCAATGATAAGTCCATCGGAAATTTTTGAATCCAAATCCTCTTGGAGATTGTTCATTTTTTCTATCAGTTGAATTTCTGATGAATCGATGTTGTGTGTTAAACAATTTGTTGAGATATTTATACTATTTATTTCCAATTTTTTATTTTATATTCTAAACCTCCGAGGTCTTTAAGACCTCGGAGGTTTTTGTTAATTGATTTGTTGGTATCTGTTCAATCCGTTAAATCCGAGTGCTATTCAGTCACTATTCTATTGGCTTACCATCTTGGGTCCATACAGTTAAATTTGTCAAATCCTTTTTTTCCTTTTTCTTAAAAATAAATACAGAAGCTACAAAAGCAGTAGCAAACAACAAAATATGCCCGATCATTCCTGTATAATAAAGATCAAACGGAACAGTTAGAAAATCCGGCATTAATCCTTGTTTTGCCAGAACAGTCCATAGAGAAAAAACAAAAGTAACTGCAATACCTAACCAAACCGATTTTGAATTTGCGCGTGTTGTTACAAAACCAAGCATGTACATACCAAACACACCGCCCATTACAACAGATGATAAAATCGTTGCCGCATCCTGGATTGTTTTCGTGTCGGCATAAATTAAAATTATCGCGCCGATGATCATAAATACTGACGCTACACCAGCCGCCACCCAAGCTACATGAAGATAATGCTTATCATCTTTATCCTTTGCAATGTGCCGGCGATAAATATCGTTTACCGTAACAGTAGAGATAGCGTTAATACTTGAATCCAATGAAGACATTGCCGCGGCTAACGCTGCTGAGATCACGATTCCCGCAACACCGGGCGGCATATAATTAAGAATGAAGAAAGGCATTATATGCTCGGCTTTTTGAGTTCCGTTAAGCATTGCCTGCGCTTCCGGTGATGGATTCACTTGAAAGAAAGCATAAAGAGCAGTTCCAAGGAACATGTAAAAAGCCCAGATCGGAATATTCAATATACCAATAGTGTACAAACCTTTCCTAGCTTCCTTGATATTTCTAGCTGCTGCATATCTCTGAACAACATTCTGATTTGTTCCATACTCCTGCAGCCAAACGGTCAGTCCGACAAAGAGCATCATAAGCCCGGTCTTATCCGAGAGAGAAAATCCCCATGATACCGGATTTAATTGCCCATTGTTCAGCTCGGCAATTGCAAACTTGTTATCGGCAGCGGCAATTTGAAGTATGTGAGCTAAACCTCCCGGCATCTCTGCTATAATAATTATGAGTATCACAATACCGCCAAGCACCAAAACAATTGTCTGCAAAACATCAGTCCAAATTACCGCATCAATTCCCCCTACAATTGTATATACCGCAACAAGTACACCGGCAAGCAGCACACTTGTAACAGCACTGTACCCGGTTATCTCGTGCATTAAAATTGAAACTAAAAATAGAATGAGCGCCAATCTAATAAGCTGACCGATAATAAAAGTGACCGCCCCGTAAATTCTGATCGAGGGACTGAATCTATCCTCCAAGTATTCATACGCCGAAATTATTTTAGTTCTTCTGAAAAAAGGGAGAAAGAAATATGCCGCCAGCAGCACTGCAATAGGCAATGTAAAGTTCGGAAGAAATCTTAACCATGCGGTTTTATAAGCATCGGCGGGAAAAGCCAAAAACGTTACCGAACTAATTGACGTTCCGATCATACTAAGTCCAATCACCCAGCCTGAATACGATCTTCCACCGACAAAGTATTCTTCCGTAGTAGTGTTCTTCCGCGAGAAATAAATTCCCATAACAACAAGAGCCAGCATGTACAAAACAAGTGTTGTAATATCTAACCAATGTAGATTCATATTTTAACTCCGGTTTAATTCTTAAACAATTTCAGTTTATCTCCACTCGATAAGAGCTAAGTTCAAAGCTTCCTCGACACGTCTGCGCGGTTTATGGAAATAAATCATACCATGACCTGGGAGCATAATATCAGAATCAACTTTTGAGAAACGCTTTAACGATTCCAAATATCTTTCCTTATTAAAATCGATTGAACCGCTCCACCCGTAGTAGCCGTCCAAAAGTGTACCGATAATATCACCGCTTACAACAAGTTTTTTTTCTTCATACTCAAAAAGATACGCTGTGCATCCCATGCTGTGACCGGGTAGATGCATAACTTCAAACTCAATTCTGAGTATATTGATCTTTTCTCCGTCATTTACAATTGTATCAACAGTGAAAGGAGTAAATTCTTTATGATACAAATAAGTACAAGTCCTGTCATCCCCTTTATGTACGGCATCGGCTGTCTCGGCAACGGAGATAAATTTTACTCCGCGTTCTTTCAGCAGATATCCGCCGCCTGCATGGTCATAATGTGGATGTGTTAAAAAGCAATATTTTATTTCATCAGGATTCAATCCCCAATACCGTATATTGTCAAAGATCTGCTCCATCGTATCGCCGCAGCCGGTATCGAACATTATGAGTCCATCCGGGCGGGCAATTATGTATGTATTGCCGTCGTTATACCCGGCATCAACTCCGTCGAATGTTATCCCGTTAAGATCACCGCCGACTTGATATATATCTTTTAATATCTGCATTGCTACTCTAAATCTCTAATTACTTCAACGATATCTTTATACAGAAGAGGCGCGGTTTCAGGACCGAGTGAATTTCCTTCACCGTAAAAATCACTTTTCGAATTATACAAATAAGGTTTTTCAACATCCCACTCACTCTTGGGAATTATATAACCGATCTCATCATTCGAGAGACAAAGATAAAATTTATACTTGGTTCTTATCACATCTTGAATAGGCGGAACTTCCAATGGGTATATTTTAAAATCGCGTCCTTCCGGAGCTTCGATACCGCCGTAAACAATTTCGGGATAGATCTCACCGGGAATGCTTACAAACATTGCCGGACCGATTTGCAGTGCAGCAACTTCCGAGCGGGTATTAAAAAGTTCCGGACTTCCCCTTTTCAATATCCCAATTCCACTGGCAATACGGAACACTGTGTTATCCAAAGGAAGATAGATCGTCTTTGCTCTGAGATATATATTCGATTTATCAATTTCCTCGCCATTTTTCTCCAAAGCGGCTAACGATAAAATAGCAATCTGATCACCGAGCGCTTTCGTTTTTGTGAAGGATGGTTCGGAATATAAAGTATCAATAAACGGGTCAGCAATAGGCAGACTTGGATGCGGAGCCATAAGTCCGCCGATCGGACCGGAAAAATATACTGCGATACCGCCGAGACCTTTATAAGCTATTTCGTTACCATTGTATACTCCTTTTTCAATTCCTTCGCGGATGTAATGCGGGAAGTCGGAACTGATAAACAAATTCTTACTCCAGAGCGATTCGGGATGATTTGCCCAATTGATTATCGTTCCGAGTGTTGTGTCGGTTTCGGAATCAATTACCTGCATCAGATGAATACCCGATGCTTTTACGATCGGTCTTCTTGTATCTTTAATGAACTGAGCATCATCGCCGGAGAGATCTTCGGCAAATTTCAATTTTGCAGGACGCATATTTTCTGCGGCAGTTTTTATTGCTTTTAAAGTCTGGCTTTTCACATATTCCATTATCTTGGGATCAACTCCGCTATGGAATATATCTTCACCCCAAATACCCACCAGATCGTTGCTTTCATGTGTATGAGTAGAAGCTATAAGTGTATAATCAATGTTCAGATCCGATGGAATCTGCTCCCTGATATCGATAACATCGTCATACATGAACCCGATTGCATCAAGCGCGACAAGGGCAATACGGGTGTCGCTGTCATCAATTACCATTACCCTCGCCCAGACATCATCATGCACACCCTGTGCAGGTTTTCCATTGCTGAACCCTGCTATCCATACAGCATCGAACTTGCCATTGTTGTTATTATCGTTGTATGTGTCGCCGTCATCCTCATCATACTCCGCATCGTTATTTGCATCGTTCCATGTGTCAACTATTGTAGGAGTGATAGGCATTTTTGCAAAACCGGCTGTCATCGTTCTTGGCGGGTTCAAGTGCCTTATTTTAATATCAATGGAGTAATCCGGATTGCGGTCGCGCCAGTTGTACATTACCCACGATGATATTACTATAACGATAAGTAAAATTATTATTCCAATCCATAAAAATAGCTTTTTCATATTTCTAAATTCCTTTAACTGCTAAGGTGCAAAGAGTAAACTAATTGTGTTCAAAACCTCTGAGGTCTTTGAGACCTCGGAGGTTTATATAAACTTTATATCAAGTTAAAATTATAAATTAAATTTAGGCAATCGATTGTCTAATTTCAAATATTATTGTGTAAAAATTTATTTTTGTAAAGGGATTATTATTGTAAATCATATTACGAAAGTAATATAAAAACTGTGTTTTAGTATCCGAGGGGTTAAACCCTAATTATGTAGTTGGAACCCTTCTAATGCATAAGCGCCGTACTTGAAGTAAGGGATTACCGAGATTTGTCCGAGGGACTCCCTCGGAGATACAATAGATGAAGTCTTTGTTGCCTAAATTTTCTTTGCTATTGCATAATCTCGGTTGAATGAACAAATATTTGATACTATATTAGAGACAAGAATAATTAGGAGACTTTGAAAAACTATAAACAACGTGTCATTCCGGCAATCTCTTAGCCGGAATCTCAGAACTTTAATAAGATTCCCCCTTTATCCATCAAGCCAACGGATGCGGGAATGACTGTTATTATTTGGCTATTCAATGCTTTCTCTAAGAGAATACAATTTATTGCGAGCAGTCAAACTCTTGGTAAGGAGAAATAGATGAAAAAGAATGACCAACTATCCAGAAGAAATTTTCTTGGGAAAATCACGACCGTTACTGCCGGATTAGCCGTTGCGGGCATAACAATTTCAGGCAAGCAGGTTGCCCCCTTACAGGATAGTGACCCTAAGCAATGGAAACAGACAAGCGATAAGAAGATCCGTATCGGCGTTGTGGGCGGCGGGTTTGGATCTGCTTTTTTCTGGCATCAGCATCCCAATTGCATCGTGGAAGCTGTAAGCGATCTGCAGGAAGATAGAAAGAAAAAACTGATGAAAGTATATAACTGTGATAAGAATTACGAATCACTCGAGAAACTTGTACTGGATGATAAAATTGATGCGGTTGCTGTTTTTACCGATGCGCCGAGTCACGGGCGGCATATCGTTGAAGTATTGAAACACGGTAAGCATTGTATCACTGCTGTTCCTTTGTCTATGACATTGGAGGATATAAACAGGGTTAAGGAGTGGAAAGAAAAAACCGGACTAAAGGTCATGATGGCGGAAACAAGTCTTTACCGTTCTGACCTTTATAATGCAAAATCAATTTATGAAAAAGGGATATTCGGTAAGATCGTTTATTCCGAGGGAGAGTACTATCATCCGAATGTTGACACGGCATGGGGATATAAAGAATGGAGAAACGCACTCCCGCCTATGCTCTACCCTACACATGCAACTGCCTATTATATTGGTGTAACAAGAAAACGATTTTCGTCCGTATCCTCACTCGGCTTTAGAGGCAGTGCTCCGCGATACAAGAACAATGAGTATAATAATCCTTTCTCAAGCGAAACAGCTTTATTTGAAACAAGTGAAGGAGGAATGTCAAGGATCAATGTATTCTGGGGAGCTGAAGGCGCTCATGGAGAGGTCGGTCGTCTCTTCGGTGAGTTTGGAAGATTTGATAAAAATGTTCTGCATCTAGGTAAAGGTATCGGAGCTAAGTATGAGGGAATTGGAGATAGAACCCAAATTGAATACGGCGACAATCGTCCTCCCCTACCGCCGCATATGGATAAGGGCGGACACGGCGGTTCACAAGGATATTTGACGAATGAGTTTATTATGGCGCTGGTTGAAGACCGTGAACCTTTAATAGATGTTTATGAAGCAATTGCAATGACCGCGCCGGGAATTATGGCGCATCAGTCAGCGCTTAAAAATGGTGAGCGGCTTAACATCCCGAGTTTTGATAAATAGATGATATTGTTATCTCCGTGTACCTTTGTGTCTTCTCTGTGAACTTTGTGTCCCAACACTTTGTTTACAATCTATATCCTGTAAGACTATCGGCAACAGTATAGTCCAATTCCATTAAGTAATCACCCATACTTGGACCAAACCATCCCATCAGTCTGGATTCATAAGCATCAAAGTAGTAATACTTTGCGGGAACAATATATCCGAGATACTGCCCGTTAAAACTGGTGATAGCGGAATTATATCCTTTCAATTCCAATGCATTTTTAAGATCGATCGCATACTCGCCGCTTAATTCACAAGGCATGGCAATCCAAAGAAAATTGTTTATTACAAATGCCTGCAGATATATAGGCTTCATCACAGGCATTAACT
>QILJ01000472.1 GCA_003233295.1 Ignavibacteria bacterium
AAAAATACTAATTATTCAAATTAATTTCAGGATGAAATAATAGACTTTACCCTTTATTCATAAAGGATGATGAGTTTACGACCAAGCACTAATTATGATCATCTTATCTAAAATTAATCAAATTATTTGCTTTTGCAAAAATCTTTTTGAAAAAAATAAGATTACTTACATATCTCAGGTTGGCTTTTAATAAAAATCCGCTCAGTGTGATGTGTGTTTTGTTGAAAATGAAAGTTTTTAATTGTAGGGAACGAGAATTTTCGTTCCCTACAGGAACTTCGTTGAAATACTGAATCTAGTTCAGCGTGACAAATGAAGGAATACTATACTCTTAATAATTCTCTTCTCTCAACTGCATATAGGATCTTGGATGTAAGCAAGCAGGACATTTTTCAAGCGCTTCTTCAGATTCATAAACATAACCGCAATTCAAACATTTCCACCAAACTTTACCGTCTTTCATAAAGACTTTATCTTCAGAGACATTTTGCAGAAGTTTTAAATATCTTCTTTCGTGTTCGGCTTCAACTTTAGCGATCATTTTAAAAGCGAGTGATATTTCAGGAAATCCTTCTTCTTTAGCCACTTCAGCAAATTTTGGATAGAGTTCTGTCCATTCTTCATTTTCACCTTCTGCCGCTGCTTTTAAGTTTTCCATTGTTGTTCCGATAATTCCCGCTGGATAAGAAGCGGTTATTTCTGTCATACCGCCTTCCAGAAATTTAAAGAAGCGTTTTCCATGTTCTTTTTCTTGGTTTGCAGTTTCCTGAAAAATATTTGCAATTTGTTCGTAACCTTCTTTCCTAGCCACTTTTGCAAAAAATTCATAACGATTTCTTGCCTGTGATTCACCGGCAAATGATTTGAGTAAATTTTTTTCTGTTTCGGTTCCTTTTAATGACTGTGACATAATCATACCTCTAAATTGTTTTTGAATAATTAAATTATTTATTAGTTAAACTTCATCAAATTCTTCCTTTCCCGCTCCGCAGATCGGACATGTCCAATCGTCGGGCAAATCCTCAAAACTTTTACCTTCCTCGCTCTCATCATAAATGTAACCGCAAACAGCGCATTCATATTTTTTATATGCTGTTGTTTTAACCTCGGTTTCCGGTTCGGACTTTTCTACATATGTTGGAGCGTTCTTCGGAGATATCCCTTTTTTGATTTGGTGGTAATATGCATAAGTTATAGGATCAATATTCTCCTCAAGTATCTGCGCAGCAATTAGTTCGCTGATGAATAACCAATGTGTTCCCACATCTATTTTTTCGGTTACTTTACATTCCAAATATGCGATGCTGTCGTTTAAAACTATTGGAACCCCGGTTTCTCCTATTTTTATATTCATTCCTTCCATTTTATTAAAATTTCTCCCGCTTTTGAAACCAAATCTTCCAAAGATTTCGGCATCAGTATCCTGCCGTAAAATAGAGACAGAGAAATGTCTGGACTTTTCAATGATCTCACTGGAAAAATTATCCTTATTACATGCAATGACAAATTTTGCCGGTTTCGATGACACTTGAAACACCGTGTTAGAGATGAATCCATTGCCATTCTCTTTATCTCCCGAACTAACGATATACAATCCGTAACTTATTTTAAACAAAGCTTCATGATCAATCATAGCTCTCCTCTTTATTTTGATTTTAAGAACTTGCCGTTTATTTGTAATTTAATTTCTTCCACTTTGAACCCGGGAATTCTTTTCTTTTTAAAATATTCTTCAAGTAATTTGTCCAGTTTATCGTCCGAGTAATCTTCTATTCTATCTGATTCCGAACTAAACAAATGATGATGCTGATCAAGGATACCATCATATCTCATAATATCTTTTTCGGTTTTTATTTTTTTTATTAATTTACTTTCTACAAGTGTGTCCAAGACTTTATAAACAGTCCCCGTTGCAATATTAGGATGTGTCTTTCTTATGTAAGTTATAACGTTATCAGCAGTCGGATGATTATTCAGAACATGAATGGCTTCAAGAATTGCTATTCTCTGCGGTGTGATTTTTAATCCGCACTCACTTAATTTCTCTTTGATCATATCTATTGAAACATTCACGCTATTTAATCTCTTATGAGAACAATTCTTATTTAAGAACAATCAAACTTAATGATTATAATCGTGTTTTCAAAATTAATTTGAGACTATTTTTAATCCACTAAAGGCGGACAATGGCTGAATTCTCCGACGCTTGCGGCGGGGAGATTTATTTAGTTTAAAATCTGCTTTATCGGTGTATTATTTGGTTTTTAATGGGGGGGCTTTTTTTCAGTATATCATCTTTTTTTCGTGTATTAGTGGCAACACTTTATAAATCCAATTCTTTTTTCATCGACATCTAACATATCATCAATATAAACTATGAAATCTTTCATGTTTTTACTGATCCATCAAGAATGTTTTTTCTTAATCTTTGCTTTATAGAGTTTTTCATAACCAAATCAACCTTTGAATGCAACAATTCTGAAAGATAGTTCTCCAAGGCAATAAATTTTAGCAGGCTAGGTATCGAAGTAAACGTAACAAGCAAATCAATATCGCTCTTTTCCGTTTGCTCTCCTTTAGTGTAAGAACCAAAGACCTCTATGGTTTTTACATTAAAATTTTCGGATAGCTTATAAGTCTCTGCTTTAAGTATATTTTTAATATTTAATAAATTGTTTTGCATATATGCAATATGATATAATTTTCGATTTATAGCAACGTTGTTAACAAGTGTACAGCAACATAATTTAACCCAAATTTTGCATTAGAATCCGTCAACTGACTGACTCATGCAAAATCAACAAAGCTGGAGTAAGTATTGTTATTATTAGCTCACAACGGTCTAGAACATCATCATAATTTTTCTCTTGCACAATCTCGGATAAATACAAAATTACAATTATATAAATTTCAAACTATCTTTATTTAAAGGTTTGGGTATTGATGTTTAGGGTTTGTGATTTATTTGTAATTTGTCTTTTATTATTTATCTATTTAAGATATTTAGAGTTGTTAAAAAATAATATCCCCGGTTCTTAGCGCTCGGGGAAATTGGCTTTTAAGCCCGTCTTTAGTAGCTATTGCACTGCCGATCATGTCGCCGTTATACATTATCACTTTTCGTCCTTTAGGTTCAATATTGGTCATTGTCTTGATAGTTCCGCCGGTAAGATAGGTTTTCAAATATGCTTCGTCGGTCAGTTCAATAATATTTTTTGTAATATGCTTCTGCAGAATTTGTGCTGCAAGAGTATGAAGAACAAGCAATCCGTTCTTATCAATCTTTCCCAGTTTAATTCCCATTCTGTTAAACAGAATCAGGTTTTCTGCATTCCAACCAGTATCAATAAACTGTATTTCATTCTTTTTAAGAAGATATTTGTATTGGTCAAACACCTCTATTGGTATTCCATACCAATCGCTGAGTTCAATAATTATATTTCGAATATATTTGTTTTTCCAATCAACAAAAATATACGTTGACTTTTTTAATTCAGTTTTAGCCAGCGCTGTTGTTTCACCGATTTTTCTAAGTTTCGCAATGAAGAATCCTTCAGAGTTTATTTCCCACGGAATTATTCTCCTTGTCCTCGCTAATTCTGGGCTCAATTCCACATCGCCGTATTTAGTAAATCCCGGATGCGATTTTACCGGAAGTTCAATATCGATAAGCTCAACGGGATGTTTATTTAAAACTCTATTTATCAGAAATTCGTTTTCTTCCAGAGTTAATGTGCAAGTAGAGTAAACTATCTCACCGCCGACTTTTAAAGATTTGATTGCGCTGACAAGAAGCTTCATCTGTGTTTCGCTCAGTTTTAACGCATGGTTTATACTCCACCAGTTACTCACTTCCTGTTTCTTTTGGACAATACCGAGTCCGCTACACGGTGCGTCGACAAGAATTTTATCGAAGAACCCGTCAAAGTATTTACTGAGTAACTCCCCCTTGCTTACGATCATCCCTGTATTGATTATGTTGAGTTTATCCAAGTTATGAGCAAGAGACCTTGTTCTGCCGCCGTTTGATTCATTTACGTAAAACGTACCTTTGTTATTCATCATCTGTGCTAGTTCGGTCGCTTTTGATCCGGGTGCGGCGCACATATCAAGTGTTACATCAGTCTCTATAGGATTTAAGATCAGAGGCGGTATCATTGACGAGAGAGATTGTATGTAATACTTTCCCAAAGCATATTCTAATGTTTTCCCCAGATTTGCTGTGCCAGATAAAACCCGGTATGCATTCGGTACTTTATCAACTTTTTCAAGCTTAATTTCGTACCGTTTTAGTTTTTCTATTATCTCTTTCTGTTTTTCTTCGGCGCCACTAATACGGATATATGGAACATAGTCAGATTCAATGAACTCCTTATAATTCTTAAGGAATTTCTCTCCAAACGCTGAGCTTATATATGAAGAAATATTTTCGCTTAATTCAATCAATTTAATATCTCGTTAAATTAATTCGATTGAAAATCTGATTTGATATTTTAAGTTGATCACTAGTTGGTAAAACAATTTTGATCTCTTTCATCAGGTTTTTTATTATTGAATCCAGCAGTTTCTCATATTCTTTTACAGCTGTTTGAAGTTCTTTATTTTCAACGGGGGCTAATACCGAAGCGGGCTTTGTTCTATTTGCATACAAAAGATATTTTACCAGAGAATAATCGTCTGTTTGGATCACCATCTTATCATCAACATCTAGAACTTCATACTGTCCGAATAATTCTGATGTGATTGAAAACGATTTTCCCGGGAGTCGAAAAGGTTTAGTTCCGTATTCTTTAATAAAATCATCGGGGAATTTTGTAAGAAGATCATTTTCGATCTTCTCAATCCAGATCTTAATAAATTCTTGTTCCGTCAATTTTTAATTCCGAACAATCTGATCACAGAAGCTGGTCCGGAATGATGCATGCTTTCTTTAAGCTGAATCTGTTTTTCAATCAATTCAATATGGTTAAAGCTTTTATAATATTCTGCGATTTCATCAATTGAATAAAGTGCATCTTTGTTTCGCGGTCCGCCGGAGCCGTACTTAAGCTGATTATCGCTGAATACTTCCAGAATTACTGCTCCATCCGGTTTTATTGATCTTACAATGTCTGCATGAACAATTTCTTTTTCAGGTGACTGCAAGTGAAAGAAAATTATGCCTACTGCATCATAATAATTTTCGGGATAATCATAATTGGTTAAATCGGCATTGATGAAATTTACTTCTACTTTATCATGCTCGGCATAGTGTTTGGCTTTATCCACTGCAACGGGACTATAATCTATAGAAGTCACGTCCCAATTGTTTTTGGCTGCGTAAATCGAATTTCGTCCTTCGCCGTCGCCCGGCATGAATAACTTGCCTGGCTTTAATTTATCTAATTTTTCCTTAAAATATTCGTTCGGTTCTTTACCGTAAACACAATCATTCTGGGAGTATCTCTCATCCCACATCTTTTTGTAATCTTTCATATATTTTTAATTGTTTGTTCTTTTTAGATATAGCTTTTATTTTATTATTCTTTTATGCGATAGCGCAATTATGAATGTTTAATCATTTTCTCTCTCAAAGGCATTCCACTGGAAGTCAGAGACATCCAGCTTATGAATGTTTCATAGAATTTCTTTTTCTGTCAGTTTTCTTCACCGGGCGTTCTTTCGGTTTTCGGAACAACAGATATAATCCAAAAATAACAAGAGGAATACTTAGTATTTGTCCCATGTTCAGAATCATTCCCTGTTCAAAAGCAGACTGATTTTCCTTAAAATATTCCACAAATATTCTGAATCCGAAAATCCAAATGAGAAATATTCCAAACAATAATCCATCCTTGAATTTCCCGTCCCTCTTCTTATAAATCGAAAAGAGCACAAAGAACGATGCAAGATAAGAGAATGCTTCGTACAATTGAGTTGGATGCCTCGGGACATTATCAACCGATGTGAAGATAAATCCCCAAGGCAAATCGGTTGGTTTTCCGATTATTTCCGAATTAAATAAATTTCCTGTTCTGATGAAAAAAGCTGCAAGTGCTACGGTGATAACAATTCTGTCCATTACATATAAAAAAGATTGATCTTTTTTCTTTTTACTGTATAGATAGATTGCCGTTAATATTCCAATCGCCGCGCCATGACTTGCTAAGCCCCCTTTCCATACCATTAGAATCTCTATTGGATGGGTCAAGTAAAATCCCGGGTTATAAAAGAGAACGTGACCAAGCCGGGCGCCAATAACCGTTCCGAGTATCATATACCAGATCAGATCGTTAAGATCATCTAAGTTCTTCTTCTCTTTTTTGTATATCCACTCCATTATTTTGAAGCCGATGATGAATGAAGTGGCAAAAAGCAGTCCGTACCACCTAATATGAATCGGACCGAAAGAAATAATTTCTGGAGAAACGCTCCAAGTAATTGTAGCTAACAAGTTATTTCCGAATTAATTTTTAAATTTTATGGTAATGTAATTTAACCAATAAGAAGATAAGTCGCTAATCAAGAGATCGAAAGTTTGGTTTCCCAGTATCAAGCATCCAGAATCTAGTGTCTATACTTACGACACCCCAAGTTCAATTTTATTTCTGATTGAATCGACAATATCTTTTGTTGAGTTATCGTCGGAAACCATCTGATCGATATTGTTGTAAGCGTGTATCACGGTTGAATGGTCTCTACCGCCGAAATGAAGTCCTATTGTTTTAAGCGATGACTTTGTGAGTTTCTTCGATAGGAACATTGCGATCTGGCGGGCTAAAACGATCTCTTTTTTCCGGTTTTTTTCGCGAAGTTTGTTTTCATCAACTTCAAAATATTCGCAGACAATTTGAGTTATGTAATCGATTGAGATATTTACCTGTCTGCCAGTTGCAATTTCTTTTACAGTTTTTCTTGCTAATTCCAGATTGATTTCCTGAGAATTGAGAGAAGCCCCGGCAAGTAATTTTATTAAACATCCTTCAAGCTCACGAATATTTGAAGTAATATTAAAAGCAATATATTCTAAAATTTCCGGTGATATGAAAATTCCATAGCTCTCAGCTTTGTTTTTCAGAATTGCAATACGGGTTTCAAAATCGGGCGCTTGAATATCGGCTGAAAGCCCCCATTGAAATCGTGATATTAATCTTTCGCTCAAGCCTTTTAGGTCTTTCGGAGGTTTGTCCGATGACAAAATTATCTGCTTGCCTGCTTGATGCAGCGTGTTGAACAGGTGGAAAAAATGATCTTGAGTTTTTTCTTTCCCGATCAGAAATTGAATATCATCTATTATCAGAACATCCATGCTTTTATAGAAACTTGAAAATTCACTTATCTTTCCGCTCTGGATTGCATCAATGAACTCAACGGTAAATTGTTCGGTTGATAGATAAATAACTCTCTTCGATGGATATTTTTCTATGATCTTATTCCCTATTGCCTGGATAAGATGAGTTTTACCCAAACCGACACCGCCGTATATGAAAAACGGATTGAATGATGTAGCTGCCGGATTTTCGGCAATAGCAACCGCAGCTGCTCTTGCCAGTTGATTTCCTTCACCTTTGATGAAATTTTCAAATTTATATTTAGGTATTAAGTAGCTTTCAAAATCAGGTCTTATTTCCTGTTGAATTTTCTGAACTTGTATTCTCGGTTTTTCTATTATTTCTTCAGCACCTATTTCCTCAATCTGAAACTCATCATTATCCAAAACGATATAAACAAGTTTTCCATTCTCTCCGAGTATCTGTTTTACAGTTGTATTTATTACCGTATTATAATGTTCATCTATCCACTCAATAAAATAACTATTGGGTACCTGAATTTTCAAGATATTATCTTCATAGGAAATTGGTTTAATGGGTATAAACCATGTGTTATAAGTTATCGGGGGAACATTCTCCTTAATAAAAGAGAGACATTGTTTCCAAGTATTTTTTGGTTCGCTTAATTCGGTACTGTTATTCAAAGATCCTTTCAACTTTACTTATCCACATTTAACAATATTAAAAAAATCATTTTTTGATCAAAAAACTTTTTCATTTCTAAAATGTTCAAAAACTTATCAACATGTTGTTAACATTAGCCAACTCTCTCAACCTACTAAAAATCAACAACTTACGGAAGCCTTTTAAACTATACTGCACAAAATCGGAAATTGTCCCCGAAAAATCGGGCAGTTAGCTCCTCCGTGAAACGTTTCACAAAATTAAGTTATCAACAAGTTATGAACACAGCTACTCCCTTCTGAAGGAATGTGAAAATAGGATTAATTTAAGTGTTCTGCAAATCTTTTCTGTCATTTTTTTCTAACTTATTTAACAACAATAACATAAAATATTTATCTAAAACTTTTTTGAAAACGCTACAATTTTCCCTTATTATTTTTTAAGTTTAACGATATCTTTGCAAATAGTTTTTCGTAAAATAATTGGATTTTCAACTAAAATAGATGGTAGGCAAATGAAGAACATTTTGATCATATTTACCGGCGGAACCTTTTC
>QILJ01000010.1 GCA_003233295.1 Ignavibacteria bacterium
ACCTCAAGAGAATTTTAATAGTGAAGGTTGGACAGAATGTTCACCGGAAACTGTTTCTGGATTCTCAGCTACGGCATACTTCTTTGCTCGTAAACTGCAAGAAGATTTAAAGATCCCGATTGGATTAATTGAATCAGCATGGGGCGGGACCATGGTTGAAGCATGGACAAGCGGGGCAACACTAAAGAAAATTCCCGAATTTACAGAAATTGTAAAAATGATTGAAGCTGATAGATCGACTGAGGAAGAAAAGAAACTTGCTGTGAAAAAGGAGCTAGCTGAATGGTCTAATAAGCTTGACCAGATCATGAAAAATAGTAACGCAAAAAATCATAGTTTCCCAAATGCCGATTATAATACTGATAATTGGAAGTTGATGAAACTTCCAACTACCTGGGAAAAAACCGGATTAGAATACGACGGGGTTATTTGGTTCAGTAAAGATGTGAATATTCCAAGATCATGGAAGGGTGAGGACTTAATTCTTTCGCTGGGCAGAATTAATGATTGTGATTATACCTGGTTCAATGGTAAAAAAGTTGGAAGCAATACTGATGTTGAAGTAAAAAGAGTATACAAAATTCCAGCCTCTTTGATTAAATCTGGTAAAAATAGAATTATGATTAAAGTTCTTGATGTTGGATATTCTGGTGGATTGTATGGACCAGCAGAGCAAATGAAATTATCCAACGGGGGTAAGTCAATCTCTTTAGTTGGAAATTGGAAATACAAAATCGATCCCACCAATATTGATGTAAAAATAATACCGGAAAGACCTAGTCAAAATCCAAAAGTTAATAATCCAAGTGTGCTCTACAATGCTATGATACATCCATTAATCCCTTATGGAATAAGGGGAGTGATATGGTATCAGGGTTTTTCCAATGCAGATAGATCATACCAATACAGAGATCTATTCAAAACATTTATTAAAGATTGGCGCGATCTATGGGGCGAAGGAAATTTCCCATTTTTGTATGTGCAGCTTGCAAACTTGATGAAAGTAGAAACACAGCCATCTGAAAGTATTTGGGCAGAGCTGCGTGAAGCACAGGCAATGGCTTTGGAATTACCGAACACCGGTATGGCTGTAGCTATTGATATTGGTGAAGAAGACATTCATCCTAAAAACAAACAAGATGTCGGGAAAAGATTAGCATTAATCGCATTAGCGAAAGTTTATGGAAAAGATATTCCATACTCTGGTCCAATGTATCGATCGATGAAAGTAGAAGGGAATAAAATACTGCTTCAGTTTGACCATGTAAATAAGGGCTTGAAAATAAAGGGCGGTAAGAAACTGAAAGGATTTGCCATAGCAGGAAATAATAAAAAATTCGTTTGGGCAAAAGCAAAAATAGATGGTGATGAAGTGATTGTATGGAATTCAAAAATTAAAAATCCAGTTGCAGTAAGATATGCTTGGGCTCCAAATCCTATTTGTAATTTATACAACAGCGCAGATTTACCTGCTGCACCATTCCGAACGGATGATTTGCAAGGAATAACTTATGGAAAGAAATGAAAAAGCAAAAACGGAAGTGAATACTTCTATTTGGTAAGTTTTGCCAAAATGATTCGTGGATTTAAATAATAATAAAATTTATAGCTAAGAGGATAAACATCATGAAAACGAAAATTTGGTTAAGAGGATTCATATACTCTTTCATATTTATTCTGCTATTTCTATTATCTGGTTGTCAAAAAACACTTTCACCAGCTAAGGATATTAAATTACTTCCGCTCTTTACTGATAACATGGTACTTCAGCAGAAACAAGACATTCCAATTTGGGGAAAAGCTGACCCAGGTGGTGAAGTTGTTGTATCACTAGATGGACAGGAGAAAAAAACGGTAGTTGATGATGAAGGTAATTGGAAAGTAAGTCTTTCTCCAATACCTGCCGGAGGTCCGTATGAGTTAGTAATAAGTGGTGAGCAAACTCACAGGATCAAAAATGTAATGGTCGGTGAAGTTTGGGTATGTTCCGGGCAGTCAAATATGGAAATGCCTCTAGCTGGATGGGGAATAATAAAAAACTATAAGGAAGAAATTGCAAATGCAAAATATCCAAATATTAGACTATTGATGGTAGAAAAGCACACGGCTAATACCCCACAAGAAAACTTTAACAGTGATGGTTGGAAAGAATGTTCCCCCGAAACAATTCCCGATTTTTCAGCAGTTGCATATTTCTTTGGACGTGATTTATACAATGATTTGAACGTTCCAATTGGATTGATTGAAACAGCTTGGGGTGGAACAGTAGCAGAAGCATGGACCAGTGGTCCAGCGTTAAAAAAGTTTCCAGAGTTCAAGGATATTGTGGAAAAGATAGCGGCTGATAAATCTACAGATGAAGAAAGAGCAATAGCCACAAAAAAGATGATCGCAGTTTGGCCTGATAAGATTGAAGGAATTCTAGTTAATAGCGGAACATTTAATCACGGTTTTCAAAAAGCTGATTACAATACAGATAAATGGCAGACAATGAAACTCCCAACAACATGGGAAGAAACCGGTTTAGAATATGATGGAGTTGTTTGGTTCAGTAAAGATGTTAAAGTTCCAAAGTCTTGGGAAGAAAAAGATTTGGTTCTTACATTGGGAAAGATCAATGATTATGATATCACTTGGTTCAATGGCAAAAGAGTTGGACGAGGAATTGATGTAGCTGATTTTAGAGTTTATAAAATTCCTAGAGACCTTGTTAAAGCAGGAGAAAACAGGATCACCGTACAAGTGCTTGATATCGGAAATCATGGAGGGTTATATGGTCCGGCAAATAAAATGAAATTATCATCCAAGAATAAATCGATCTCTCTTGTCGGGAATTGGAAGTATAAAGTTGATCCAATTAGTATAGACATAAATAAATTACCGGTAAAGCCATCTCTGAATTTCTCTCCTAACCGTCCTTCAGTATTGTATAATGGAATGATAAATCCGCTATTGCCCTATGGAATAAGAGGGGCGATCTGGTATCAGGGTGAATCTAATGCGGGCAGAGCTTTACAATACAGATCATTATTTAAATCACTAATTAATGATTGGAGGAAAGCTTGGGGGCAGGGCGATTTTCCATTTATATTTGTGCAGCTTGCAAACTTTATGAAGAGAGTTGATAAGCCAGTGGATCAACCCTGGTCGCATTTGCGTGAAGCTCAAACAATGGCTCTTCAACTCCCGAATACTGGTATGGCAGTTACAATTGATATTGGTAATGCAAAAGACATTCATCCCAAAAATAAACAGGATGTTGGTAAACGCTTAGCGCTAAACGCATTGGCAAAAGTGTATGGAAAAGATATTCCGTATTCTGGTCCAATGTATAAGTCAATGAAAATTGAGGGAAGCAAAATCCGAATACAATTTACAAATACAGATAAAGGTTTAAAGATAAAGGGGAATAAGAGACTTAAAGGATTTGCTATTGCCGGGAAAGATAAAAAATTCGTTTGGGCAAAAGCAAAAATTGATGGTGATGAAGTGGTTGTATGGAATTCTAAAATTAAAAATCCAGTTGCAGTAAGATATGCTTGGGCTTCAAATCCGGATTGTAATTTATATAACGGAGCCGATTTACCTGCATCGCCATTTAGAACAGATAGTTGGTAAGTGAGGAATTAATTCTTTCAGACAAGATTAACATTAGAAAAAAACTATGATCATAAAAATATTTTTACAAAGAAAAACGAAATCGCTTATGTTGATATCTTCATTAAGTTTGCTTACTATTTTAAGTTGTCAAAAATCTCCTCATCCGGCAAAGGACATTTTATTGAATCCTTTATTTACAGATAACATGGTGCTGCAGCAAAAGCAAGACATTCCAATATGGGGAAAAGCTGAGTCTGGTGGTGAAGTAGTTGTAACTCTTAATGATCAGGAAAAGAGATGTATAGTTGATGACAAAGGTAACTGGAGAGTAGATTTAGCTCCTGTCCCAGCAGGTGGTCCGTATGAGTTAGTGATCAGCGGTGAGAAAATTGACAGAATTAAAAATGTAATGGTTGGAGAGGTTTGGGTTTGTTCCGGTCAGTCCAATATGGAAATGCCAATTGGCGGTGTAGGAAAAGTAAGTAATTACAAAGAGGAAATAGCAAATTCAAGTTATCCAAATATAAGATTACTAAATGTTGAAAAGATCATGGCTACAACTCCTCAAGAAAAATTAGTAAGCGATGGATGGGAAGTATGTTCCCCGGAAACTACTCCAAATTTTTCTGCAGTAGCTTACTTTTTTGGACGCTATCTGTACAAAAAATTAAATGTACCGATCGGATTAATTGAAACCGCATATGGAGGTACGTTAGTTGAAGCGTGGACGAGTGGAGCGACATTAAAAAAGATACCAGAATTTGCTGAAATTGTACAAGAAATTGAATCGGATAAAACTACAGATAAAGAAAAAGAGATTGAGACCAAAAGAAAATTAGCAGAATGGCCGGATAAGATTGAAGAAATTCTAGTTAATAGTGGAACATTAAATCATGGTTTTCAGAATTCTGATTATAATACCAATGATTGGAAAACAATGAGACTACCGACTCTTTGGGAAGCACTTGACATTTATATTGATGGAGTCGTCTGGTTCAGTAAAGATGTGAATGTTCCCAAGTCTTGGGATGGTGAGGACTTAGAGCTTTCACTGGGAAAAATTAATGATTACGATATTACTTGGTTCAATGGTAAAAGAGTTGGAAGAGGAACTGATGTAATTGATCTTAGAGTTTACAAAATCCCTAGCTCCTTAGTGAAGATTGGGCAAAACAGAATTGTTGTACAAGTAATGGATATTGGCGGTTCAGGAGGGTTATATGGACCAGCTAGAAAGATGAAATTATCATCAAAGAAGGGATCCATTTCTCTAGTTGGAAATTGGAAATACAAAATTGATCCGATAAAAATTGATGTACATAAATTACCGGAGAAACAAGATCAAAATGCAGGTGTTAATCGTCCTACCGTGTTATTTAATGGAATGATAAATCCATTATTACCATACGGAATAAGGGGCGCTATATGGTATCAAGGTGAATCGAATGTGGAAAGGGCGTATCAATATAGAAAGTTATTCAGTGCGATGATTAAAGACTGGCGCAATGTTTGGGATGAAGGGAACTTTCCATTCTATTTTGTGCAACTTGCAAACTATATGAAAGTTAAACCACAACCAGCAGATGATGCATGGGCGGAACTTCGTGAAGCACAGACAATGGCTCTGGAATTACCGAATACCGGCATGGCAGTTACAATTGATATCGGGGAAGCTAAAGATGTTCATCCGAAAAACAAACAGGAAGTTGGAAGACGTTTAGCCCTGAATGCATTGGCAAAAACTTATGGAAAGGATATCCCATATTCCGGACCGATGTATAAAACGATGAAAATAGATGGAGATAAGATACGTTTGAAATTTACCAATGCCGACGGAGGTTTGAAAATAAAGGATGGCAAACAACTTAAAGGTTTTGCAATTGCCGGATCGGATAAAAAATTCGTATGGGCAAACGCAAACATAAAGGGTGACGAAGTAATTGTGTGGAGTTCTAAAATTAAAAACCCTGTGGCTGTAAGGTATGCTTGGGCAGCTAATCCGGTATGTAATTTATACAACGGAGCGGATTTACCCGCATCACCATTCAGAACAGATAATTGGAAAGGAGTCACATACGGGAAGAAGTAAATGAATTATAAATGAAAAAGTTGGTCAAATAAGATATTGCAAATAAATATTTAAATAATCGGGAGATAATTATGATAAATAAAAATACCAATTGCAGTTCATTAAAATGGGATAGCAAAGCAGATGCTGAAATCCAAGTTGCTCAGAGAAAAAAGAAGTCTATGGAATATTTTCTCCGAGTTTCAAAAATCTTTATTGTCATTTATTTGGTGCTCATGTTCTTTACTCCCATATATGCTGAGGATGACAATAATTTCCATTTCAAATCCGACACATTTATTATTGATTGGCTTGTCTGCGGTCCGTTTCCAAATGAAGGCAGTAATAGTATAAACACGGATTTCCTTATTGAGCATGGCGGTGAAACCGGCATCAATCCCTCACCCTTATTACAGCATTCAAGTTCTTCAGTTCCGGATGGAAAAGTTTCTTGGAAGAAAATCAAAGCAGATGAATCCGGCAGATTAGATTTTCGTGCAAGTTATTTTCCAAATGATAAGAATGTTGCTTATGCCGCAGCCATTATAGAATGTGATAAGAAAACCCCGGCGTTATTAAAAACCGGAAGTAATGATCGGTTGAAGATTTGGCTGAATGGTAAACCAATTTTCTATTATACGGAACCTCGAGCAAGCGGTCCGGATGCCGACTTGATCCCTGTACTATTGAACAAGGGGAAAAACCTTCTATTGGCTAAAGTGGATCAAGAAGGAGGAAATTGGTGGTTATATGCCCGCTTTGAAAAAATGATTTCTGTTGATGAAAGTATTTTCATTTTAAAACCGGTTGTTTCTCCTATTTCAAAAAAAGTTTCCGAAACAACGATGTCGGATATTTTTACAGTATTGGCTTTCAATGCGGCAGATACGCCTGTTGGACCAGTGTACTTTGATGTTCTGCAGAATGGTGAAAGGGAAAAAGGTCATTCGGTTTATACCAGTATTGAACCAGGTAAATCGGTTCGTTTGACTGTTAATTCGGAAATGGAAATATCCAAACAAGAAAACACAATAACAGCCGATGTTAAAGTTTCAACGGCAAAGGGAGAGAAAGTCTTTAACGTAAAAGGGAAGCGGACAATTCTTCCCGATTATGATAACTTCCAGATTTATATTGTCCCTCATTCTCATGCAGATTTATCATGGCCTGCCACGCCGGAAGTAAGCACTAATCTTAACGTTCAGGCTATTCACGAATCAATCAATATTCTTGCAGATTTGCCCGACTTCAAATTTTCCGAGGAAGACGTTTTTGTGCTAAGGGAATTTTTACGTCGTTATCCTGAACGTTTCGAGGAAGTAAAAGATTTACTGCATAAGAATACTTTAGAATGTGGCGGATTCTATTTAGGTCCCAGTGAAACACTGCTGGGCGGGGAAGGTATTATTAGAAATTTATACTTTGGTAAACTTTGGCTGAAGAACACCTTTGGGATAAATACGGAAATGGCATGGAATGTTGATATACCTGGTCATACATTACAGATGCCGCAAATCCTTTCAAAAGCCGGAATTAAAAATTTCATTATTTGGAAAGTTCTACTGAGGTACGAAAATAATTTGAATGTGACCGGTTACGTTGGTCCTGCTATTTTTCGGTGGCAGTCACCGGATGGTTCTACAATTATGGTTACGCACAGCCCAGAGGGATACGGTACTGGCGCTAGGTTAAGACGTGACTTTTATGATGCGGAACCCAAGATGCAGCAGTTTATTGAGTCGGAAGCAGCACAAATTATAAAGTGGAAATTACCGCCGGTTGTATTAATGGCTGACGGCTCCGATGTTTCAATTCCCGATGCAAGAGTAGCTATAAATGCTAAGCTCTGGAATGAAAAGTATGGCGCACCTAAATTAAAGATCGCTTCCACCGTAGAATATTTTGAAGCTGTTGATAAGGCGCTCCAGAGAGGAGAGGGAGAAGTTCAGACTATCCTCGGTGAATTGCCCTCCTGGTGGGATGGAACGCAATCTGTAGAAAATGATGCTTTTATGATCAGCAGACATGCCGAATATTTTTTAACTACAGCGGAAAAGTTTGCCGCAATTAACGATGTATTGTTTTCTGATTATGACTATCCCAGTTTAGCCATTAATAATGCATGGAAGGGTAAATTATGGGTACATGAGCATAACTGGGGCGGAAAAGACGGAGATATTAGTGACGCAATTAAATTAGCGAGAGCACGCGCAACTTTTCGTCAAGCAAATGACATTGTTACTTCCACTCTTGATACACTCATTTCTAACATTCATTTTCAGGATTCGGGAATTCCGCTTGTCGTTTTTAATAGTCTAACATGGAAACGAACAGATATTGTTGATCATGTAATTGTTTTAAAAAAACAAGGGGTTTTGAATTTACATCTGCTTGATGGTTCAGGCAAAGAAGTTCCAGTCCAAATTGAAGTGCAGGCGGTTAATCCCGATGGAAGCATATCACGTGCAGAGATTATTTTTGAAGCACAAGCTCCTTCTCTCGGTTATGCAACATATTATCTTGTTCCGGGGGAGAATAAAACAAAGACTTCGCTATCTGCTAGTACGAACACATTAGAAAATCAATTTTTTAAAGTCAAGATTGATGATCAAACCGGCGGGATCGTAAGTATTTTTGATAAAGTGAACAATTCTGAGATTCTTGATGCAAACAAATATCAAGGAAATGAATTAGTTGCTCTTGAAAACTTTGGCGTTGATGAGGCAGAGGAATTCACGGATAGGTGGTGGCGGATGTCAGAAAAACCC
>QILJ01000522.1 GCA_003233295.1 Ignavibacteria bacterium
AAGACCGAGTAAATCGGGGCAAGTCCTTATTCTAACTATCTATTTCTTGCTTTGTTACTTTTTATCTTAACTCTATTGCATAATTCCGGTTTATTATAACTTAGCTAGATCGAGCGGTTATAATTATTGGACTTCCTTAGGAGTTGCAGCAATAGGAAGTTGGCAGTGGGAATTTTTTATGGAAATTGAACCTCCTGCGCTTAACGACTGGGTCATGACATCTTACGGCGGGTCAATGCTTGGTGAAATGTTCTATCGTTTTTCCAATTTGATTATTGACGAAAGCGCAACCGGAAGTGAGCGATTCTGGCGAGAACTGGGGGCGGGTATTTTTAATCCCGGTAGATTATTCAACCGGCTTATTACGGGAAAAACTTCACGAGTTACTAATGAGAAACTTTACGAAAGGCAGCCATTTGTGGGAGAATTGGCAATTGGCGGTAATAATGTTGCTGAAGGCACTGATTTCAAAAATGGTGATAGAAACTTAATGATCACAGCAGAAATTATATATGGTAGATTATTTGAACGTACTTCATATAAACCGTTCAGTTTTTTTAGATTTAATGGTTCATTTAATTTTGCCGGAGAACAACCTCTGATAGGTCAGCTTAGGGTTGAAAATATTTTGACCGGTAAATCATTCAAAATGAGAAGCGGTAGATTTTTGTATGGTGTTTTTGGACATTACGATTTTCTTAATAACTCCGTTTACGAAATTGGAGCTGCTAGTGTTGGACTTAGTATGGGATATAGAAGCGCTAAAAATAAGAAAGTGCAATTTATTGGTTTATTACATGGGTCGTTGGTGTTAATGGGAGGGGCTAATTCGGATTACGTACCTAAAGTTGAATTTTTAGATTCGGCAAGAACATATAATATGGGTCCGGGTGCTTCTGCAAAGTTAGAAACCTTTTTAAGATTTCCATTTGGTGCTATCTCATTAGATTATAGTTTCTGGTGGATCCATACCTGGGATGGAGCGATGGGAGATGAGTTCATTGGAATGTTGCAGCCGAAAATTCGTATTAAAATTTACAAAAAATGGTTCGTCGGTTTAGAATGGCTGCTTTATCACAGAGTTGGAAAATATGATGATTTCCCGAATAGGAATTATAGGAATAACGAACAGAGATTATTCATAGGATATTCATTTTAGTTCTCTCTATCAGCTTAATGAGAACTTGTTAAGAATAAAATTGAGGATATATAATGAAGAAGTTTTATTACATAATAGTTTTAATTATGATCTATTCATTATCATTTGCACAGACAAGCAAAACTGAATCGGTTGTTTCAATAAGAGGGACAGCAATTAAAAGTATCGGTGAAATTAAAGAGATATGGGAAACCGGTTCAGCACTTTACTTAAGTTACGAAAATATTTCTACTACAAACCAATTTTCTTATATGTTCCAAGTAGGTTATATCAATTTCAAAGAGAACCCGAATTATAATTTTGAAGGTAATGATGCATACTTTAATATTATTCCGCTTCAGGTGGGGGGAAGATATTATATTACACTTCAAACAATCAGACCGTTTTTATTGGCAATGACAGGTATAAATGTTTTTAGTTCAAAGTATCCGTTAAAACCGGCTACCGATCCTGAAAAGGAAGATATGTACTCCGGAACTTTTGTTAAATTTAATTTCCAGGTTGGTTTAGGAGTAGCAGTAAAATTATTCAGTAATCTTCAATTAGAAGTTTTAGCAAATTACAATTCTCACGTTTTGGATGCATCCACACATTACAATGTTACCGGTTTGGAAATTGGTGCGGGATTGAATTGGACTTTAGGTAATTAGGAATGTGCTGAAAAGAAATGTTAATTCGGCTGGGTGAATTAACATTAAAGAATGATCTGTGTATCTTTCCATAGATAAACTAAACCTATCAGAAATATTACTACAAGTATAAGTGTTAAACGTTTCATCGCTTAGTTTAATATTATATATACAAATGGAATATCTACAACTTCACTAAGATTTTCACGATCAAAATCTTCAGGCAAAGTAGAGTCAATATTAGAATGAAAATCGTTTTCAATCCTTTGTGACCATCGTTTCTGCCGATCCCATAAAATTTGTTCTACCGCTTTTTTGAATTCATCAAATTCTTCATCCATGATTACAAACCTTTATAATTCACTAAAATTTCAAATAATTATTTAATAATGTAATTTTTACTATACTAAAATCGTTTTTCTCTATCATTTTTTACTTTTACCGGTTTAAGAACAAATTTGAAAACGTTAAAAACGATACAATTACAGATATTGTTAAAGCTATTTCAATGTTAATTTCTTTTCCTGTTCTCTAAAGTTTGAGAATGTATTTTTAGTCACTCAATAATCATTCCAAATTATATTCGATTGTAAATAATTCATAAAGTATTGTATGTTTTCGTATAGTTGTTTAATTTGAACGCAAATTTTTAACGATTAGTTTAATCTTTTTGAATACCCCAAATCAGATATAGAGTGTTTTCAATAATAAAGAGGTTAACAAATGACATTTTCAGCCGTTGATTATGTTGTATTCTTACTTTACATTGCATCCATAATCTTTATGGGTTTGTACGTTTCCCGGACAAAAAAGGGACATAAGAAAGACACAAAAGATTATTTTCTTGCAAGTAAATCACTTCCGTGGTGGGCAGTAGGTTCATCCCTGATCGCTGCAAATATCTCTGCCGAACAATTTATTGGTATGTCGGGTTCCGGATTCGCCATCGGGTTAGCTATTGCTTCGTACGAATGGATGGCGGCAATTACACTGATAATAGTAGGTAAATTTTTCCTCCCGATCTTTATCCAGAAAGGACTTTACACAATTCCGGAATTCATCGAGCAAAGATTCAGCACTAATCTAAAAACTATTTTAGCGGTATTCTGGGTAGCACTTTTTATTTTTGTGAATTTGACTTCTGTGCTTTTCCTTGGCGGTAAAGCAATAGATACAATTATCGGCTCCGGCGATGGAAGTTTGATTTTCTATGCAATACTCGGTTTAGCATTTATTGCTGCTGCTTATTCACTTTACGGCGGACTTTCGGCAGTTGCATGGACAGATGTTCTTCAAGTAGGGTTGTTAATTATCGGCGGACTGATAACCTCGATTATCGCTTTAAATGCGGTTACTCCTGAAGGCGGAGTCTTTCATGGACTTGCTCATGTTTATGAAACAGCAGGAGATAAATTTCATATGATTTTATCAAGGGATAATCCTGAGTTTTATAATCTTCCCGGAATTGCTGTTCTGATAGGTGGAATGTGGGTTGCTAACTTATATTACTGGGGTTTTAATCAATATATTATACAGAGGACGCTTGCGGCAAAATCACTTAAGGAGGCTCAAAGGGGAATTGCATTTGCAGCATTCTTAAAAATGATCGTTCCACTGCTTGTTGTAATTCCAGGTATAGTTGCTTATGTAATGTTTACACAACCGGCAGGAACAGCAATCATTCCCGGGGTTCAAGAAGCATTTCTTAAAGCCGGCGGTGGAATAAATTATGATAAAGCGTATCCGTGGCTTATAAGCGTATTTATCCCAACCGGGTTAAAGGGATTGGTTTTGGCTGCATTAGTAGCGGCAATAGTCTCTTCGCTTGCATCCATGCTTAACTCAACTTCAACTATATTCACTATGGATATCTACAAACCATATATCGGAAAAGGTTCTGATGAGCAAAAATTAGTAAAAGTTGGACGTATTGTAGCTGGAGTTGCACTTGTTATTGCAGTTCTGCTTGCTCCGCTATTAGGTAGTATTCCCCAGATGTTCCAATATATCCAGGAATACACAGGTCTAGTTAGCCCAGGTGTATTAGCGGTATTTTTAATGGGGCTTTTCTGGAAGAAGACAACAAACAAAGCGGCAATTGTTGGAATTATTGCATCAATTATTATTGCGCTTTTACTAAAAAATTCGATCGTTGATCTTCCGTTTTTAGATCAGATGTTCTATACTATGATTATTACAATTGCAATAATTACGGGAGTCAGTTTAACAACTTCACCCGATGTTGATGATCCTAAAGGTATCCCCTTAACTTCGGGAATTTTTGTTACAGGTCACGTTTTCAATATAAGCGCGTACATAATATTAACTATGCTCGCAGTACTTTATGCGGTCTTCTGGTAATAAGATATTTATTAGGAATGAAAAAAAGAGTATCCCAAAGTTATAGGATACTCTTTTTTTTATATAAATTATAATTAAAAAGCTACACTAAGTGAAATGTAAGCAAAGGTTGCTCCGCCGCCGCCAATATTATTGAATCCTTGACGCAGAACATCGTCGTTAATAGTTGCATCAAGAGAAAAACCGGCTGCTCTGAGGCCAATACCTAACCAGAAACCTGTAGGACCATAAAAAGTAGTAATGGTTTCATTTACATCAGTTGCAGTTGCAGCGGTTTCGTTTGAAATGCTTCCTGTAATTGCCATGTAGCCAACACGTCCTACGATCCAATTAGCAAGATGCCACTCACCGCCTAAATTCCAAACCGGGAAACCGGAAAAACCGTTTGATAATTCTGGAGATACATTTTCAACTGCAGGATTGGTTGCGCTTTGCGAAAAATAAGCAGGACCTCCGGCAAATAGAAAATCTCCGTAACTATACTGGAATCCAACACCCAGAATGAATATTGATGTTGAGGTGCCGTCACGTTTATCAACACCGGTTCCGTTTGGTACTTCTTCGCTTCCTGATTGTGTAACAAACTGCAACGTTGGGACAAGTTTGAATTTTTGTGAAAGACGTAAAAATGATCTTACGTTTAAGCTCAAAATAGTTTGGCTTACAGAAGTTGTTGATACATTTGGCTGCTCGTAAGATGCGCTTGGGAATGCAAGTGATAAAGCAGCTTCTAATAATAGGCTGCTTGTTAATTGACTGACATAACCGAAATTCAACCCTAATTGCGATGCTGATCCGGCTGTAGGATCACCGGTAGCAGGATTGAATTCGTTTGTTGTTCCTGCATAAGAAACTCCAAATCCTAACTTATGCTTACCTATACTGTAAGATGCCATCAACGCAACGTTATTATTTAAGCCGACAATAGCACCACCGCCGATTAGAGTATTTATCCTATTAACAACTCCATAAGGGTCTAAGTTCAGAATTGAAAATACTCCGCTGAAATCAGTTCTTGTAAGAAAGGCTGCTATTGTCAAATTTCTACTGACTTGGAAATTGGCGCCTATATATTGACCAACACCGTCATTGCCAAATGCAGTAGCAGTTGATCCTAAATCTCCCATAATAAAATTACCATAATATGCAGCCCAAGCAGAGTTGAGTGTCATATTGAATGGATCTATTATGTATGGGTTGTTGCCCATAGCTTGTATGCGCGCAAAACCACCAGTTTTCTCAATCTTTAGTGAAGTTTGTGCGTTGAGTGACGCGGTTACGAAGAAAAAGAGTGAAGAAATTGTGAGAATTTTTTTGAACATGGGACCTCCTCATTTTGTGAACAAATATAATTTGTAGTTAAATGCGAAACAATTAAAACTTCAAAAAAACGTCGTTAAAATATATAAGACTAAAATAACCTTACTCATTACATTAAACTTAATTATTGTAATTCAATAATACAACTAAATTCCATCAATATTTATAATATGGTTTATATAAAAAAATGTTTTTTGAGTTGGAAAACATTTAGTTTTGAACAGATATTATTTGACTAAATAAGACTATTTGTCCTTTTGTTAATAAAGCATTAAATTTATAATTCATTTTTAAATAAACAAGGAATAAATACGTGAAAAAATTATTTTTGTTATTAATAGCCCTTTTTATGTTTACAACAGTTTCTAATGCACAAGAACTTGGGATTAGATTTGGTGTTATATCTGGTGGTAATGTAGCTGTTGACGGTGTGTTTGCTTTAGGCAGCTGGAGCCGGATTCATGCAGGTGTTTCATTTGGTAGTAGCGGTGTGGGGCTTGACGCGGTCTGGGACTTCCTTTACAAGCCGTTAAGTGGTGAGGCGTTTTATTGGTATGCTGGTGTTGGTGCATTCACTTTTCTTGGAACTCCTTTTTCACTTGGTGCAACCGGAGAACTTGGACTTGAATATAGATTTAACCAAATCCCCATTTCGTTAAGTGCAGACTGGCGACCTTATTTTGCTATTGTTGAAAACACGAGTTTTGATGCCGGAAATTTTGGTATAAATGTTAGGTATATATTCTAACTTAAATTTCATTAGAGTTTCTGTTGTAAAACACAGAAACTCTGCATACATCGACTTAAAACAACTTCATTTTCATTAAAGCTGTTCTTGATTTTTATTTACAATTCTCAATGAATTATAAATAATTCTGAAGATTAATTAAATTTTTTTTACATTGATATTCGTATAGTTATTGCTTTATTAAGAGATAATAAATTGCATCCAATACTAAAATATTACAGAGATGTTTCAATGTATTCTAATAGGTTACTCAATAATAATCTACTTAATAATACTTTATCTGTTTTGTTATTAGTATTAACATTTTCACAAATCTCTGCACAAAACCTTGCAGATCTATCGATTACCCATAAACCTGATCCCCGCATTTGTATTGATGTAACCAGGATAGTTAATATTAAACCTTTTATATCCGATCGATTTAGTTTTAAATTAAATAACTGCAATTTGCTTTTTGATACAAAAACATTCTTTAACCTTGAGAATTATTTCAGGAAAGATATAGTTCTTTATTCAATAAATGATAAAATAGCTCTGGATTTACTTTCAAAAGACTTTTCATTCAACAGATTCAATGTAGAATTAAATACCGAACAATTATTGATGAGTACATATCAATTTAAAGAGGAATTATTATTCAACAAATACCTTGTTAATAAAGAATATTTCTTCAATAATTTCATGAAAAATATTAAAAGAAATCAATTCTTTTATGATATGTATACTAAGAACAATGATATTTATACAAATGAGTTTTCAATCCTCGATTTTCAATCGGCTCAAACTGAACAATATTTAAGCGGAATAAAAATTTGGGGAGGTATAGGAGTTGCAATGGTTGGTATTCTTATGCTTGCACCTCGTTCAGTAACAAAATGGAAAGAGGGCTATATCGATAATGCCATGTCAAACTTAAAGCGGGCGTTTAACGAACCTCCTGTTTGGGATGAAGATCATTGGCAGATAAATTATGTTGGACATCCTTACGCTGGTAGTCTTTATTATAATACAATCCGTGCACAAGGCGGGTCAATTTTGGATTCCTTTCTTTTCAGCGCAATTATATCGACGGGCTGGGAATATGTGTATGAAGGTGTTGCTGAGCAGCCAAGTATCCAGGATCTAATAGTTACACCGGTTGCCGGAGCCGTTTTGGGAGAGCTAATCCATCAAGCCACTTTAGGAATGAAAAAAAACGGGTTCAGCGTTTTTGAAGCAGCATTTGTAACGGTGTTCAATCCCATGTATGTTATAATCAATGGTTATAATTAATAAGATTTGCAATAGCATTTGCTTCTTTTGTAACAGACCTTTCAGTTTGTCGATAGTAAGCGGGGCAGACCCTTCATAATGATTATTTACATTCATATAAACATCAATATTTTTCGTTTGTAGTTCAGTTATCATTACTGCAATCTTTTTTAACTCATCATCTTTCGGCTCCGGTATCTTATCCTAAAAATTATTTGCTTTTTCTTCAATCCCTTTTCTATCATATCCATGTAAGCGGATTATACTACTTAGGCATTTATCAAATTTTTTCTCGTAAACTTCAATAATTGAAGGCATATAATATCCTTGAAGTAGCACATGAGTAAGCTTATTTTTCTGCAGAAAGGTAAAAACTTAAAATTTAAATAATTTGAATTTCTTATTTCAATCCCTATTGATAAGTTGTGATCAATTGAATTTAAAAATTCTTCAAATTGTTCTAGGAACTTCTCTAGCAAACTCATTTTTTGCTTATTCAAATATTCAAGTTGAAACATCAGTACTCCAAATTTATTATGGATATTTTAATAGAGTTACAAAGTGCTGAAAGATAAACTCAGTGCAGGTATACTTGCTATGAAAATTGGATTTAATGATTATCAGGATCTTGACAGTACTATATTGAAGATCACAAAATTTAATTATACTTTTTTTATAGAAATTATTAATGAGTTTTCACTAAAAAAAATCATAAAAGGTTAAATATTATTCATTATAGACATATTTACCCACAGATAAAGAGACTGTGTGAAAAGTCGAAAGCGAAAAAAAGCTGTGAAATAAAATTAA